>JADFZC010000669.1 GCA_015232735.1 Oligoflexales bacterium
AGACAGATTGGAGTTCAGCCATAGCCTATGCGGAGAAACTGGGGCTGGGCACGGCTGATTATGATCTGGTAAACATGGATTAGAAGCTCTGATATGGCTGATCACGTGGCATTTGTAACTGGAGCGTCAAGGGGCATCGGAAGCGAGATGGCAAGATCGCTGGCGAGGTCCGGATACGATGTGGCGCTGTTTTCACGAAACGGCGAACTGCTCGGAAAACTGGCTTTGGAAATAACATCGATCGGCAGAAGGGCGCTTGTTCTTCCGGGTGATGTCAGAATGCTGGATGATTTGCGGAAGGCTGTGGAAAAGTGCGAGGCGGAGCTTGGAGCTGTGGATCTTGTGGTGGCGGCCGCCGGGGTTTTATACGATAATCCGATCGAGTCCTTTGATCCCATAAGGTCGCGTGAGATTTATGAGGTCAACATGATAGGCATGATGCAGACCATCGCCTCAGTATTGCCTTCAATGCTGAAGAGGAGAAAAGGTACTGTCGTAGGCATCTCAAGCCTCGCTTCATATATAGAATTACCTAGGATATACTGCTACTCGGCCAGCAAGGCTGCAGTCAGATTCTATCTTGAAGGCCTCAGGGAAGATGTCGCTCCTTACGGCATCAGGGTGTTTTCCGTTTTTCCCGGATTTGTCAGGACAGATATCCTGGAAAATGTTCCGGGGATAAAAGACCCGCGTTTTCCTTTCAGGATACTTTCCCCCGGGGAGGCGGTCGGAATAATAAGGAAAAAGATGAATAAGGGTGTGGAAAATATCAGGTTTCCGTTATACATGTATTTTTTGATAAAGCTCTCCTATTTGTATCCAAAGTCATTGGCTTTATGGATTACCGGGCTTTTTGGATATCCGCCGAGGGGGAGCGGGAAGGATATGAAGAAATAACAAGCCAGAAAAGGATGGGACCCATGTCATTTTCCGTTTCCTATGCCAGGGATTTTGCTCAGCAGGGGTATACTCACATCCCGCTGACCATGGTATTGTCGTCCGATACCTTGACACCGGTTGCAGCCTTTTTAAAGCTGCGAAGTTCAATCAGTGACAGGAGTTTTCTACTGGAAAGCGCGGATGGGGGAGAGGATGTGGGAAGATATTCCTTCATCGGCTTGAATCCAAAAGGCCATCTTACACTGAAAAGCGGGGTTCTGGAGTATGAGTTTGACGGCGAGAGATTTTCAGGCGTTCCCAGGGATCCGGCAGGCAAGATAAGTTCAATTTTAAGAAAAATCAGGTCTCCAAAGATAGACGGCATTCCGGAGTTCTGCCCAGGCGGGGTGGGTTATGTCTCTTACGATTATGTCAGGTACCTGGAACATCTTCCGGATAGAGAGAGTCCGGCGGGCGGTTATGAAGTCAGGATGCACTTTTTCAGCGAGATCCTGATATTTGACCGCCTCAAGCACCGCATATTTCTTATCCATTACCTTCCTGTTTCAAAAGCTGAAGACGGTTATGGCTATGAATCTGCGATGGAAAGGCTTGCCGAGCTCAAAAGCAGGCTTTTTGAATCATCCTGCGGTATAGATGAGCTTTGTATCGATCCGGATGCTCCTTGTGATTTTGAAAAACTGGGAATAAAACCCTCGGTGGGAAGGCAGAGATATGTCGAGGCTGTGGGAAAGATAAAGAAATATATCCGGGGCGGGGATATTTTCCAATGCGTCCTCTCGGATTCGTTCTCTTTTCATTTTGACGCGGATCCTTTTAAGGTTTATCGCGTACTTCGAATGCTCAACCCGTCGCCGTATCTTTTTTATCTTGGGAACGGAGATGAGTTTCTTGCGGGATCATCCCCTGAAATGCTTATTCGATCCGTTAACGGCAATCTTACGACGTCGCCGATTGCGGGGAGCAGGCCAAGGGGAATGGACAGGGATGAGGACCTTAAACTTGAAAGACAGCTTATGGCAAGCGTGAAGGAGAAGGCTGAACATCTTATGCTTGTTGATCTCGGGCGAAACGATATAGGAAGAGTGGCAAAGCCAGGTTCCGTCCGCGTGAGCGAGTTTATGAGCATCCACCGTTATTCACATGTCATGCATCTTGTCAGCCGCGTGGAAGGCAGGCTTCTTTCCGGTATTTCGCCATGGCAGGCGCTTGGAGCCTGCTTTCCTGCTGGAACGCTTTCGGGGGCTCCCAAGATAAGGGCCATGGAGATAATAGATGAACTTGAACCTTCGAAGAGGGAAACTTACGGCGGAGCCGTCGTGGCTTACGACCTCTCCGGAAATTTGAATTCCTGCATCACGATAAGGAGCCTTCATGTGAAGGACGGCGTAGGGGTTGTCCGTGCGGGTGCGGGCATAGTAGCGGATTCCAGGCCGGAAAAGGAGTACGATGAGGTCGTAAACAAGGCGATGGCCGTGCTTAAATCCGTTTCGCTAGCAAGACCCTAGCCGAAAAGGTCTGAATCAAGGCGCGAGGAGGAGGACGACCTACGGTTTACATGCTGGTAAATGAGGATCGTCCGACGACGATTAACAAAGAGTCAGACCTTTTCGCTAGCAAGACCCTAGCCGAAAAGGTCTGAATCAAGGCGCGAGGAGGAGGACGACCGGAGTT
>JADFZC010000670.1 GCA_015232735.1 Oligoflexales bacterium
TCTATTACAACAGGAGTTATGCCTTTCAACATGAGGGCCCAGCTGTACAGGATCCCCATGGGACCTGCTCCAAATACATATGTATATGGCCCGAGAGACGTCCCGGGAATTTTTCTTATGCCGGCGAGTATGCAGCTTAACGGTTCGGTCAGCGCCATGGCCTTCATTGAAACGCCTTCCGGAATCGGAAGTACATAATCTGAAGTTGTCCTGTAAAAATCGGCAAAAGTCCCATCATAGCTGACACCGCTTTCGGTCCCCGCCTTTCTTTCGCAATGGTTGATCCTCAGAGTCCTGCACATGCGGCATTCACCGCAATAGTAAGTCGGATTTATGACCACGTTGTCGCCCGGCCTCACATTTCTGACCGAACTTCCGACATCAACGACAGTTCCCGTGGCCTCATGTCCAAGGGTCACCCCCTTTACCGCGACCGGATAATCCCCGCATATTATCCCGACATCGGTTCCGCATATGCCGCAATATTTCACTTTTACGACAACATCATCGGATTTAACCGCATGAAGGCTGTCAACCTCATCTATCCCGACGTTAAACGTACCTTTGTATTTCAAAGCTCTCATAATCCCCTTTCTTTCTTGAACTGATTAAGCGATATTTCGAGTTTTACCAGTATTTCCCTGATTTCCGCTGTGGTGACTATAAGCGGAGGCCTTACCTTCACCGACCTTCCGAACACATACCTGCTCGTTCTGAGAATCAGCCTGTTCTTTTCCGCAATCTTGAGGAACAAATCGACGTCGCCTCTTTCCGCCATGTCGAATGCGTACATGAGCCCCCTGCCCCTGACATTGAAAATATACGGATGATTGGCGGCGAGCAGGTTAAGCCCTTTTTGAAGCAGCGATGACTGTTTTTCCACATTCCCGATCACATTGTATTTTTCGAAATACCTGATCGTCCCCTCAAGCGCTGCAAGGGCCAGCGGATTGGCTCCTGAAGTTGTGGAATGCTCCCATGGTTCCAGGACATCAAGCTCCTTCCTCATCAGGACTCCCGCGACAGGAATGCCAATTCCTCCTGCGCCTTTTGCGAATGTGATGATGTCCGGCCTGAGGTCCCTGGCAAATCCGTTCGATGCAAAAAAGGACCCCGTCCTTCCAAAACCGGTCTGAACCTCGTCGGCGATTATCAGGATTCCGTTCCTGTCACAAATTTCCCTGATTTTTTTAAAATATCCCTCTTCCGGAACAATATTTCCGCCATTGCCGAGAATCGGCTCAATGATAAAAGCCGCCACTTTTCCGGACGAGGCATACTCGATAAAGTCGGTCAGCCTCTCGGCGCACAGCAGACCGCACCTGCCTCTGGTCTGAGCGTAAAAACAATTGAAGCAATCGGGAGCCGGTATTTTTATACTGCCTGCGACAGGATATGAAAAACTACTGTGTCTGAAGGCATTGCCTGAGATTCCGGTCGCCGCCAGACTTTGTCCGTGATGAGAAAGAAAAACAGATATGATATCGCTTCTTCCAGTGGCTTTCTGCGCAATTCTCACAGCGCACTCGTTTGCGGTGGAACCGATTATGTCCCTGAACCAGAATGCCTCGATATGCGAAGGCAGATATGGTTTCAGCATGTCAAATATCTCTGCGGATTTACCTGCAGTATATTGCGAAGAGAGGTGGGAGCAGCTTCGTACCTGATCGCATACTGATTCGACTACTTCCTCCGCCGAATATCCGAGCGACAGATTAAACGTTCCTGAAGCGCAGTCTATATACTTAATACCATCGATGTATAAATAGATGCCACGTCCAACATACTTTTTTGAAAACGGGGTTTTCCGATATTCCAGGACGTTATTTTCCAAAAATTTTTTTCTCATACTGCGGTTTTCCTTGTTGTCAGTCGAATAATAAAATAATCGGATCAACACTCTTTCAGGTCGATTCAAGCGGGCGCCTCAGAATCGCCTTTGAGAAGACAGGTCGCATATCATAACCCGAATCCCGGAAATCAGGACTCAGTGCCATTCTACTCAAATGTAGATATATTACTACTTTTTTTGACTTACAAGGAAAGTCCGAGATTATGCGCCAGAATCGCCACTTAGGCCGGCTCAAATAATTCAAGTCGAGCCGTTTAATTACATAAAATTATGCAACAGCTCGTTTTGTCGCATAATTTTCACCCCACCTCAAAAACCGTGGTTAATATGCCGGATTGACATTGCCAGATATGCAAAGAGGTGACAATTTGAGTTGCCACCCTGTGTAGGATAATAAATGTAGTAATATTACCCCATTTGTCAGTTTTTGGAGATCATAAAGGAAAGGGTTATAAATCCAGTTTGTGAAAAAAGGATAGATCCTCGATCAGGCAGGTATCAGATATCGTGGGGGGATCCGGGGCTTGAGGCTGCTCAATCCAAATATGATTAAAGCTTACGTTTACGGCCGCTATCGGGTATTTTTGGCGACAATTTCATCCCAGCTGTTGTAAATTTAAGGCACACGCCGTTATAAAACCTGACGCATGGCTGAAATTTTCTTTTTTTGTATGATAAAATGGCTGTAAGGTGAAAGGGCGGGGTATAAAAACACCGTTTC
>JADFZC010000671.1 GCA_015232735.1 Oligoflexales bacterium
CCATCCTGTCACAAACGCCACGCTTTCACCAAGGGTCTCTTTATAATACAGGTAAAATCCTCCATCTCTGGGTATTCTGACTCCGCATTCGGCGTAACAGAAGGCGCCGCACGCACTGATGACGCCGCCAATGAGCCAGAGCGAAGCTGAAAGCCACAGGCTGGAGGTAGCCCTGCATATTATGGCCGGCGCTATGAAAATTCCCGATCCTACTATTATTCCGACAAAGATCGATATGGTATCTATCAATGTCAACTGGCGTTTTAAAGATACTTCAGACATGTTTTCTAATCTTAATTATAATAAACAGTGATACAAAATAAATCGGATATCTAATTCCCGGCGGACGCAGTAAAGCATGGGAACTCTCCAGATATCTCAAGGTGTTGGGGTCAGATTCCGTGTCCAGTAAGCTCAAGGTTGCGCCGAAAGTCATCGGATACTATATTAGCTGGACAGGTTCGGCAATCCAAAATTTGAATCCGGATGGATTTTAATGGATCATTGGATCAGATAATCATGGTAATCGTGGAAATATCAATAGGAAGTGGTAATGGTGGAATTTGTTACTACCGGATTTCCAGGATTGTTTACTGTGGTTGGAACCGATGATATGGGAGAAACAGGTGCGGTGGAAACCGGTAAGGATGAAGCCGGAACGGTCATCACATTTTGTCTTCCTCCTGATATTTTGGCTGAAGGTGATACTGCAAAGGTTGCATTTGCAATTCCTCCTGAAGTCGTGTCCACACAGTACCATCCATTTGGATTCATGAGCCTGTGTACCACAGGGCCCGATGCGGTTCCTGGTCTCACAAGGACAAGCTCAGGCGTGGAGCTCTGGTATGTGTCATTGATAGTGAGTGGTTGGTCCGGCATTGTCCTCATGGGAGTCAATATTCTGAAAGACATTGAAGATACGTTATAGAATGGATTGGTCGGTCCCCAGCTCTCGATACAGTCCTTAACTGCCGCGGGGCCGGAAAATGTCTTCCATGTTTTAACTGGGAATGTCTGCATTCCCCAGTTATTCATGCCATTTTGACCATATCCCGGATTTTGTACGCAATTGGATGAATTGTAATTGTTATACATCGATGGATTATTGTTATTGTAGTTATTGTATGGTGAATTGATGTTGCCGTTAATTCCGTTGTTATACGGCATGTTGTTGCCAAGGCCATTGTTGTATTGCCAGTTGTTGCTTCCGTTTATTCCGTTGATGTTTGGATTTATGGGCATACTTTCCAACTTTAAATAGGAGTTTATACCTCCGGAACCGTTTCCGTACATTGAACCCGTGCCGTTTCCGTACATTGAACCCGTGCCGTTTCCGTACATTGAACCCGTGCCGTTTCCGTACATTGAACCCGTGCCGTTGTTGTAGGAGCCTCCATTCATACAAGGGTCGGGATTTAAACCGGCACCGCCGGTGCTGTCTGGTCCGTAGTTTGAACTACCAGTGCCTCCATAATTATCGGTTCTGTCATAATCCGGGTTATATGTTGGTGACGGAGTTGGTTTTTTTGTATTTCCATCGCTATTTTTTGCGGTTTCCTGTTTGCAGGAAAAAGCGAAACAACCGATTACAATAACTGCAACTGCCGGACAAATTTTATGAATGGTCTTATTCCTCATATTCATGTTAGAAGTTCCTTTCCTTCAGAAAATCAGCGAACGCCATCATGCCTGCAAATTACATGCCTGAAAAAAAGTCTGGAAATATCGATTAAAAAATGCTGTTATATTGAGATGTTATGTATATGCTTGGAAATTGTTGGGAGAGGATGGCTGTATATTCTTGCGTGATTGACTAAAAAAAACACAATTTGCTTTGATATTTTTTATTTTATTAATTTGAATGTATCACGCCAGCTTCCTTTCGGTATTATGGCCGTTGTTTTGGGATCAAGCTGTCATGAGGATGAGGCGGAAAGATCCTCTCTGAGTTTGTTCAATTTTTCCTGTCTTTTCTCAATTTTTTTAGCACGGTCTTCATCGATTTTACGGGTTAGCTTGAGCATTATTTCATGATCTATCACTTCACTCTTTTTCATAAGCTTTCTAAAAAACTTGAATGACGTTTTATGCATAATCATGACTGACCTCCAGAGAATTTATTATAACAAAGCGTGCTTGATTTTGTACTCCTTGTGATCGAATTTTTTTGATTGTCGGAATGAAATGATGGATAATAATGAATATATTAGATATTGTAGCAATTTGCTACAAAGAATAGCTTTTCAAATGATACTACTATTTTTTTATCAACAATTTGCAAATTGGCCTGAAAATGATTTTCAGGGAAAAGAAAATTTTTACAAGAAAATTTCCAAATTCACATTTAAAAATTGAATACAAAAAAGTTGGATCTTAAAGGTGAAAGAGAGGAAAAAGAAATCTCTCCTCTCCTGTTTTTCCGAATTATTTATAAATCACTGAGGTAAAATGACAATTGTCTTTAAAGTGCCGGTAAGTCCCTGCTTGAGGGATATCGTGCCTTTTGTAAGATCTATTGTTCCGAACTTGTACTGGTTCACGGCGAAATCAAGTCCGTCTGCGAAAACCTGCG
>JADFZC010000672.1 GCA_015232735.1 Oligoflexales bacterium
ATAATGGTCTACAAACAAAAGGAGTTAAAACAATGCTTAAAATAATGTCTTCAACAATAACCCTCGTTTCTTTTTCATTGATGAGCAGCTGCGGGCTCAATAAGGAGCCGGCAACACGCCTTTCTTCAGCCGAAACCGGCCAGCAGGCCGCAGGATCAAACGATGAGCTCAAAGAGTATCATACGATCAGCAAGCCCAGCGAGTCTCCAAAGACGCAGTCATCCCCCGTAAAGTCCCTGAGCGCTGCATACACCAAAAAAGGTGAAACGATGGCTGGCGTTTGTATTCTCAAGTACAATGGCAAAGCCGTCTCCTGTAACGAGCTCTTTATTCAAGGTGTAAGCTGCAATGACCTGATCAAGGGCAATAAAGATCCTCTGTTTAGCGCCGAATCGGCAAGCGAATGCCCCTCGCAGAATGTATACAAGGGTTGCTTGAATTATGGAACGAGGGGCTATCTGCTGAATGGAAACTGGTATTACAAAGATTACCCGGCAGCCGATGAATCTTTAAAGAGCTGCGAGGGAACTGTGGTTGATGTTGCCTCTGGCAGCAGCAAAGATTCTGGCCATAAAGTAAATGTAAACGCAGACGGAACTACAGCCAAGAATATTGCTGCATGCAAGTCCTACAATGGCGATGGTTGGGGGTGTAGCTTTACCGGCAGAAAAACCATCTGGAATCAAAACTGGGAGTGTACAAATAGCTGCCTGGTCCTAATAAAAAATCCGTAAACAAAGGCTGAATTCAATCATGACATGCTGATTTTCAAAGCCATGCTGTAATTCCAGTCTGAAGATAGGGCGCGGGTCTTGTGAAGTAGGAGAGTATCCGTTCACCGTTTATGTCATAATATGTGCCGTACTCGGCGATTGTTCCCAGGTTTACAAAAAAAACAGCAGGCTCCAGGACGATTCTCTGATATCCGAAAGCTGCCCTGTATCTGGTTAAGTCTTCAAGCCAGCCTTTGCTTTGTTCCGAAGAATATGGGGAGAGGGTGATGTCGTCAATGACAAATGACAGTACGACCTTTTCCACTTTTGGGACGGTGAAATAGGAGTAGTATATCTCTCCCGGAACCTCGATCTTGACCTCGTGCCTGTCCAGGCTGAATGACTGTGAAAAATAGGGAATGAACCTGAACCTGTCCGGAAATCTCCTTGTTACAAGGCCAAGGGTGAGTCTGTCCCATTTGGCCTTGCGGGACAGGCAGTCGAAAAGCCCGGTCTTTATGTTGCCGCCAAGCGTAAGTTCGTTTTTGGGATATGGGAAACGAAAGTGAATATCTCTCTGCTGCGAAATTATAAAAAATCCGTTTATGGCTCTGTCATCACCCTTCTGAACTGCAAAGATGTGAAATGCGGCGCTGTTTCGATTTTTAAATAAATCGAAGGATTCATCGCCATCCTTGAGTTCAATACCGGTCTCTGCGAAAGTGGTGCCTGCTCCCGCCATTATATCCTTGTTATTTATCAAAGGGACAAAGATGGTGCCGGCAATTGTTTTCTGAGAATGGCTTTTTTGGTCGATTTGAGGGGCCTTGCTCAGGATTCGGCTGTCCTGGATTGTCTCTACATTCAAGGAGGGCGCCTGGGCGTAAAGAAGTGGCGGTTGAAAGTGGCTCGTGACAAATGACAGTAACAAGACTGGTTTTATTGATATTTTAGAATCCATATCTCCTGAAAATTTCCTCTTTTGTCGCGGTTGATGTTAATTTGTCGTTTTTTTTGAAATACCTTATCGCCACATCAGCCCTGTTGGTGAAGATGCCTTCGATGCCAAGCAGCCGGGTGGCATGGATCTCCTCCATTTCATCGATCGTCCACGCATGAATATAAAGAGAGAGTTCGTGGGTCATATCGTTCATCCATGGGAGGACCAGGTTGGAGAATTCACCGCTTTTGACATCCATTGAAGGTCCTGTCCCTGTCGCCCCGTTTGCCTTTGCCCACTCAATCCACATCCTAAAATTTTCCTTCGACTTTACCACGGCGGTTCTTCTGGATTTTGCCAGTTCAGTCCATTCCCCGGTGATCTTTCTGACAGGACCGTGTGTCCTGGAGAGATCTTTGGCCATGTCCGGTCCCTCTTGAGGAAATCCTGGCTCCTCATCCCATAATTCAACCAGATATGTTTTGGGAACATCCGGCATATATTGGTTAAGCAGTGGAAGACTGCTTGGCTGAAACGTCTGCAGGACAAGTCTTCCCTTTTGTTCGCCGATGTTGACTCTGCCTTCTGTCAAGGCGGGATTGTTTTTTGGTGTCAGCCAGCCCCGTTCTTCCAGCATGTCGTGGAGATCTTTCTCTATTCCTGGAAAAAGGAAGGCTTTTTTGGTTTCAAGATACAGGCCAGGCCTGTTTCCTCCATCATTTTTATCAGCGGTTCCATCCGGATTTTTACCTTCAGCAATGTTTATTAGCTGTTCAAGAGTCGCTATTTTCAATCCATTATACGAATTTCTGGCCCTGTCAGGATACGATTCGTTAAACCAGGACCCCGCATCCAGAGTCAGAATCTCCCTGTATGTAAACGAACTGACAGGATCAGAGGCTCTATCTGGGAAAA
>JADFZC010000673.1 GCA_015232735.1 Oligoflexales bacterium
AAGGATTATATATTGGTCTATGAAGAAATCAAGTGAATTTAGATCGGGAAGACATCGTGTTTTCTTGATGCATGCGCATTTGGTCTTTGTTACAAAATACAGACGTAAAATTTTCGCCAAGGAAATTTTTGAGGATTTAAGATAGATCTTTCAAAATGTTTGTTCTGACCCCACATTAGCAGACTTTTGCTCCCGCAAAAGTCTGGGCGGGTGGCTTATATCCCCGCCATGAATGGCGGAGTTTTACGCCACCGTGGGATAAATTCAATTGTTCTCAGAAATACTGAATCCGTCGCCGTTCAGAAATCTCAGGAAAATGCTGCCAGATTCGCCGGTCGAAAGAGCCTCGCGCAGCCCGTCGTGACCCTGGTCTTTCAATTCGAGAAAGACCTTTGACTTACCACGATATCCCTCGAACAGTTTGCGCCCAAGTCTTATAGGCACGATGCGATCCCTGTCTCCGTGAGCGACCAGCAAAGGTGCTTTCACGTCCCGAAGCCAGTTTTCGGAATTATAACGATCATCCATCAAAACGCCGAGGCTCAGCAGTGGAATGGCGGCATCTACAACATCGGAAAGCGATGTGTATGGAGATACGAATATGATTCGGTCCGGTGAACGCTGAGATGCCACGCATGATGCGACAGCGCTTCCAAGACTTTCGCCGACCAGCATCACAGGTCCGCCCATTGCAGCGGCGCGGTCATATGCATCGAGTCCGGCTGTGCACAATGATGATTCACTGGACTTGCCTTTGCGTGCACCATATCCCGGATATTCCGCCAGAAGAACCCTATGTTCAGGCGCAGCCACCCGCGCGTACCATTTCCAGTCGCGAGCCTCTCCCGCATTTCCGTGAAAGACGAGAATGGTCCGCCGGCTGTCATGTCTGACATCTCCTTTGCGTGCGTAGCCAAGAAATTCTCCCGTCTCGTTCCTCCATGCGGCAATCAGGTCATCGCCGTGTCCCTGCGCATCCTTGAAAGTAGGCCTGTAAATAAGGCTGTGGCGTCCGGGCGGGGTAAATATGAGAAAGAAAATCGTTGCGAAAACTGCAAATCCGGCTGCTATTTCCATGTCTTCACCATCCAGGTTATATATAGCGAATTCTCAGATAGTACCATTTCTCCAAATATATTTTAACCTCAGATTCAGACAGGCGGAAAGTTTTCTTAGCGGGATTTTGTTCCTATGCCATTAAAAAAATAGTAATGGGCCAATACTCCGGATCCCCATCCCAAGATAACGTAAATAACCCATAAAATATGGGGTGTGTATTGAAGGTTGACGATGGTCAACAGAACGATGATGACGAGATATACGGCCAGATGACATCTGAAACCGACCTGTTTTCCATATTCAAGGCAATTTCTTTTATGTTCCTCGTCTTTTCCAGATTCTTTGCCATTTTTACAACTCCAGTTTTCTGACGGATATCTGGAGCTCACCAAATAAAGCACCGCCAAAAGGCAGCCCCAACCCAAAATCGGAAAATGAAACCAGATGTAATCTGGGCAGTAGGAGAGGTTTATAATTACAAGAAGAATATTTATTATAATATAAATCATCAGATTGGCCTTGAAATAATTTGTAGTATGCATTCTTTCTCTCCTTTTTTTCAGTAATGATGGTTTAATTTAAATATCCATATAGGGTGTGCCTGCCTTTTGTATCCATTACCAAAATGCAGGCACACCCCACACTATTTTTTAAAATATGCCATATCAGGCAGAGCAGGAAAAATTCGGCGTGGTCATCGTACCGCCTTCTTCCGTGAATATAAGAGACATCACATAACGTCCACCACGGGCGAGCGTTACATCATATGTCAGAATTTTCATTTTGTCCGCGTTTGCCAAATTAAATGAAACACTCTTTTCCTTATATTCATCCAGGGTCAATTCAGCCTGTCCTTTGAAATCCAGTTTCGCCAGCGCGCTTTTAACAGCAATCAGCCTTGCAAGGGTCAATTCCTCACTATCACCGTATCGGATCAATGCTTCATAAGCATCTTTATACCCGGATACTATATCTTTTATTTCCTGTTCGTTCGAACGGTCATAAACCCTGGCGATGCTGCATGACAGCCTGCGATCCGCTACATAGACGATTGCATGATAGTCTGTATAGCAGTAGTCAAAATTCCATTTTTCATCCCCTATCATCACACTCGGAAGCTTTTTATCATCCTCAATTTCAACAGCCACCTTTTTGCCCTTGAACTTGGAAGCTTTGCTCATTCGCGGAAAAGACTCTTCAATCAGTTTTTGAAAGAGTTCATATCGAACTTCATCATCCGTAGTGCGAAGATCCGGAATGTAAGCCATGTTATAACCGATATCATCGACTTTTATTGATTCGATAAATCCACAGGTTCTTTCAAGAAATATTTTTGGATCGCGGTCTCCAGGACTTAAAATCTCATCCAGTGTAAGCCTGCTATTGTCAACCCTCATGACCTTGCCCTTGAATCCAGTCATTTTCTCAAAGACTCTTCCGCTTGAACCGATAGACAGGACATCCCCCAGGACGAACTCATCGCCCTCCCGGTTTCCGACT
>JADFZC010000674.1 GCA_015232735.1 Oligoflexales bacterium
GGGGCTGGTATGAGGATGGGAAAACCCTCCGACTCCTTATTTTTTTCAAAGTTAGGGCTGCTGATGTTGAGCAGATAGGTGCCTTCAGCCCAAGTGAAGTCCTCCGCTAATATCACCCTGTCCGTTTCCTCTTTCTGGGTGGGGACTGAACTGAGCGATCCACCTCCCTTAAGGGTGTTTTTTGTAAGGTAGGGATTATATTTTTGTTGTGCCTCGGCCAGTTTTGAAAATTTTTTGTTGTTCAGATCGATTCCGACAAACCTGACCCAATGGAATTTTTGATACAGGGCATCATCCCCGGATATTTCATTAGGCACGGTGATGAACATGAGTTTGGACTCGGCGCATGGTTTCAATACCAGTTTATTCAGCTGCTTCGATTTAAGGGGACCGCTGTTTTCCTTATTTTCGAATTTTTGAAAATCAATACATTCGAGCGCCGGCGCCTCTCCCGGTTTTGCCTTTGCCCATTCGACCTCTGATTCCCTGCTTACGATTTGAAATGCCCTCTCCCACATTTCCACACCTTTCCATTTGTATTGAACCTCGATATCGACAAAATGCCATTTGTAATTTTTATCGAAGTCCTTGCATGAGGTGAAAACCACTTCATTATTAACCTTTGCCAGGCACTTGTTACGTGAGGTTATCACCATCGGATCCCCGAGGAACCTCCTCTGGTATACATTACCGATTTCAATATATGAAATAAGCGATTCAGGGGTCGCCACCGCAATCTCCAGGGCCTGACAATCAGCCTGGGCATTTCCCTCAAGTATGCTGCAGGGGGAAAGATCGCCCTCCTCCTCCAAATTAAGCCTGGATAGGCCGGGATTCAAGGACCTTGGATGACAGCCGCTTTGTATCAATAAAACAAGACCTGTCAGTATAAAGATGAATTTCATCACTTTTCCCTCATATTTGTGTTTAAGTGCCATTTTTGGGGCAGGCAACAGCCAGCAAAAAAGCTAAAAATTTTCTTTCACGCTATCTCGTCTTGCACTTGAACAATTCCTCCAAGTCCACATTGGAATTGCCGGTAGTACCACAGGAGGAGCCGCCGCCTTTTTTCAAACAGGATGGAAGTTTCACCTGTATGTCGTCCTTTGCAAAAACGTCATTTTTCAAACGGTTTACGTAGTCTTCATTAGCTTCTTCATCCGGCAGCTTGTATATGTTCCCGCAATCCATCCCCTGGCACCGGTTTGGCTTTTTTAACTCACTAAGTCCCTTGTTATAGGTATTTTTAATATAGTCAGCGGGATTAACCTTGGCATCATCCAGGGTCTTTAAATATCCGTTTTTGGCAAGACCATAAAAATAGTGATCCATTGCCTCCAAATAACCAAATTGCTCAATGGGGGGAAAATCCGGCTTGACTTCGATATACTTGGCCTTTTCAGGTCCAAGGATGACATCGACCCATTGCAGGGAAAAAACTTTTCCCCTGTCCATTGCTATATCTGCCACCTCTTTGACGGGCTTGGCCGCAATGTCATCAAGCTTTGTGATACCTGCCGGCAAAAGCCTGAAAAACCATCTTGCATAGCCGGCCTCAATTTGGGTTGGACAGAAAAATAAAACAATCACCGATAGAATTACAAATTTTTTAAACATGTTAAATCTCCAATATTTTGTTATAGTCGTAGCCAAATGCCCCTTTTGTTTCAGGGACATTTCGCCACCTTTTTGCCATCATCAAACTTGACTATGCCGAGGTTTTTGATCTTATCGAACTTGTCCTGTCCAATTTCCTTATGATGGAAGGCACATCCCACCGGGGTGTCGATCACACCAAACTTGGTAATGGCAGGCACCTCGTATTCTCTTTCATCGTATTTCGTTCTGTTCTTGATATTTGTGGCAATCCCGAAAAACCCGACAATTGCCCTCGTCCCGTTTTCCACATCGGTTTTGATTCTGATCCAGTCGCTGTAAACACCCAGCGAGTCGACATCGATATCGGATGAGTTCACCCTTGCGCTTCTGACATCGTTGGCATCCCAGACCACACTTCTTGGATTTCCCTTCCTGTCGAGGCTGTATATATCAAAGCGCAGCGCCGCTATGCCAAGGGTGGCTGTAAACCAGTAATTGTTTTGCCTGTCATTGTATTCACGCTGGTTGATTTTACGGTAATAGACATCCCCTATATATTCATAGTCTCCAAATACGATAGGATTTGCGCTCATATTCTTCTCGCAGCCGATCTGTAAAACCTGCGATTGTTTGCCGCTGTTCCCTTCTTCAAAGGAATGTTTGACTTTAAAACCTATGACGTCGTTCAACTCATATGTCCATATTGTGGTTGGCATCATCTGGACCATTTTAAAATCGCCATAACCTGAAAACAGGTCTATCTTTTCGATCCAGTGCATGGTGGCGGGATCGGATGCCTTGATTGTATCGAAATAGCCTTTCTCGTCGCCGTTGGGTGCCGCTTCAACCCCGAAAGGACCTATGACCTCGCTCTTTTTTCGAAGGGAGATATCCTGTCCCCCCGGTCCGGCTGCCGGCTCAGCAGGATCATCCCAGTTTTTGGCATAAGTGGTGTAACT
>JADFZC010000675.1 GCA_015232735.1 Oligoflexales bacterium
ATATCGATGTCGAATTTCACATTGTCGATCTGTGTGGATAATTGCGGCATCACCAATTTGGCCGCCTCTTTTATGTCGGCAAGCACCCTGGGCATGGCGATACGCTCTTTCTCTCCGTAATAAATGGTTTTGTCATCGGGGTTAAGAATATAGGTACGGGGCGAGAAACCAAACCGAAGATAAATCATAAAGGCAGCGAATGAAGTGGCCAGATGCTCTTTTTCATTGTTCAGCCCATACAACCTGACGGCCGAATTGTTTTTCAAAAAGCTGCTGACATAATCTTTGTTCCATTTTGCATTGATGGCATCAAGATCCGCTTGGCTTTTGATAATGATATCGCGGTCAGTGCCAAACAGATTGTGGAAGGCTGAATCAACCGATTCTGTCGGAAAGAGTTCCTGCAATTTGCTTGAAAGATTTTTTTCATCCATGTTCAGTTTTTTCAACTCATCGCTTAATTCCGGTACATATTTTTTTGGCTGATAGTAATCGTTTGCATGCGCCAGTTCATGATAGAACGTCTCGGCAAAGAGATAAAAAACATCTTCACGACTGCGATCGCCATTCGCATCTGTCTTGCTGACCAGGCATTTTGTGTCTTTGCAAAGTTTTTTTTCAAAGTGACGAAAATCCAACTTTTTGGAATAGTCAGAAAGAATGCTCTTTTTTGCTTCGCCAGTGAGGCTTTTTTTCTCCTCGGCACTCAAATAAAGCCGAGTGGCCTCAATAGTGATTCTGGAGGTGGCAAAAGTATAATGGGCCCCTCCCGGTTCGCTGATATCAGCGGTGATGGCGATGGTTTTAAGAGGTTTCACAAGCTGATAAAAATCGCCTTGGGTCTTTTCCGCCATAAAGTCGAGAAACTCCTCAAAGCGCTGCCCCATCCATGAATCACTGACCATCAGGCGGTTCAAAATATGATCACGGGTGATGGGACCGGCTTCATTGCCCAGATAGGGTAGGCTTTTAGCCGGGTCTTCGGTTCGGGTGCAGAGATAAAGCGAGCTGGCGTATGGCGAGTTTAAGCGATAGGGCTTGAGCGGTACAAGCAGGGTATCTTTGGACTGGGAATCTCTTTTCGGACCACAAGCCGGGAAAAAAAGCAATGTGCTGCAAAGTATGAAATGAAATCCGATGCTGCTTTTATATTTAATATGCTTAGACATAGTGTACTTCTTCTCTTTCTATGAGCTATACCTGGAATTCTTGGGTTACAATAAAAATGGACAGTTAAGTGTGTGCAAAAAATGTGCCATAGGATATTTATATCCATGAACAAGCTAGTTGATCCAATTCCTATAAGGCATTAGAACATTTACGAGAAAGGCTCACGCGGGCCTACGATCACACTGACGAAGTTCATGGATAATTCGATTGTCTATTTGTAACCCACTGTTGGCATAATAACTTCTTCTAATATTACGAAAATATCTTCCGATAAGCCGAAAAAGTTTATTTATTGTTGAATGAATACTATCCATACAGGTTTAATTCGCTATCTCAGGAGACAGTCATGCATCTTTCAGTAACAAACGCTTTCATCGCGGCAGTGTTCATCATGTCTTGTGGAATTATTCAGAAAAAGAAGTCTGATGATGAAGCTGCAAGTCCTCCTCCTCCTACTTCCATCCCTTCCATAGTGCCCGTAAGCGGGCAGCTTGCGCTTCCGGTCGACAATCCGAATTCGGCGTCCCTTTTCGCGGGCAGAAGCGTTGAAATCCAGGACGCCACGGGACGAAGTCTGGCCTCCGGATTCAGCGACAGCAAAGGCAACTTTTCAATTTCCCTGAACGGCCAGCTTCTTGTTCCATCGGGTTCGGGGGCAGGTCTTCTTGCCAATGAAAAGGAGTTCTTTGTCACGAGCGTCATCGATGAGGATGGAAATGGCAAGGTCCTCGGAGTCAAACAATCGATAAAGATAGGAGCTGACAGTATCGTTAATGGAAAAATAGAAGCCGGAAAATTTCCATTTGCCGAGGTGGCCGCAATAAAGGGTATCATAAAATTCATCAATCCAGACAAGAGTGAAAATACTGTTGTTCCCAAAATAGGGACGGATGTCTATCTTCCGGGATTTTCACTTATCTCGAAGACCGATATGAGTGGAAAATTTTTGATCTTGTATGTTCCGGAGGGGGCATACACACTCAGGATCGAGCGGGTCAGTATAACAAAGGAAATGAAGATACAGGTTGCGGCAAATACGACCCTCAACCTGGAGACAATAGAGGTTATGTCGGATTCCCAGGCGCCGATAACATCGGCGTCCAAGGATTCTACCGACTTCCGGTCTCCGATGTGTGTCAAGTTGACGACAAATGAATCAGCCGTGATCTATTACACAGTGGATGGTTCAACCCCTATGGCTACAGCACCTTTTCGATATGATGCCGTTACACCGTCTTCCTGCGGGAGCGAGACTGACTGCCGTATCTGCGTACAGAATAAAAGCGTGACGCTCAAGTACTTTGCTATTGACTCGTCGGGAAATGCAGAAGATTTGAAGTCCAAATTTTACTATTACAACACGAAGTGGGCCGATCCTTCGGACAAG
>JADFZC010000676.1 GCA_015232735.1 Oligoflexales bacterium
TGTCTTGTAGCCTCCAGAGCCAGATTCCCTGCAAGCTCATTCGGACGCGGCCTGTAATCTCCAGGCCAGTATATGGCAATCCGGTCAGCCATTTTTTTCTCCCTGTCGTTTGAAAATCAAATTTTGGTTATGAGACTAGTGGCATTATGCAAAACTACAGTCTATCCATATTTCCGCGCTTTTCAAGTGTTATCCTGCACAGGACTGCGGCTTTTTTGTTTACAGAAAAAACGCAGCCTTGATCAATATATTTTCCGCTTGGTTAAAAATTTAAATTGGAATATGATTCTTTTCACAAAAAATTCAATAAAGGTATTTTTATTGAAGTGTTCATTTTTTACACCGATGAATTTAAGGAGAGAATTCATGCGTAAAACCGGTTTGTCCAAAAAATTTTCATTTTTGTCTTCCATTGTCACATCATTGTTTCTCAGTCCTTTTGCAATCACGTCCATTTACGCCCAACAGGGTATTGACGTCACTTTGAAAATCGATGAGTCAGGGAGCATGGGCGGCAGCATAAATGCCGTAAAGAATAATGTTCTTACAATTTTCAATAATCTGCCATCCGGATCTCATGTAGGTCTTGTCGGTTATGGCACAAACCTGACAACACCTCCACACGGGACTCAGCACGGCATACCGCATGTCCATACACCTCTTACCAATGATCGGACCACCTTCCAGAACGCAGTAAATGAACTGGTCGCCTCGGGAGGACTTGAACCCGGTTATGACACGATTTACGGCACGGCGAAGGATGCTCTTGAAAAAAGTCTGAATTTCCGGGGCAAACCCTATTGTGCCATTTTGATAACTGACGAACCGTCCAACGGAGACCAGAAAACGGCGGCTGATGCAATCACTGCATTAAAGGAACGAAAAGGCATTTTCTTTGGGGTAGCCGCACTCGGAGCGCCGACCGATTCCTATAAGGGAATAGCCGATGCCACAGGAGGTCAGATGTTTGATCTTCAGGCATTTGTATCGGATCCTGCAAATTTGATCACGGCTATCCTTGGAGCCTGCAAGGAGGCTGTGGGACAGGTTGCGGTTGATGTCAAACCCCCTTCATGTCCCAATCCGTTCAACATGAAAAAGACCGGAGTCACCCCTGTAGCCATCCTTGGAAGTTCAGACGTTGACATTACCCAGATAGATGTCTCTTCAATAAGACTCGAAAAGGAATGCGCTCCATTGCGTTCAAGCCATGAAGACGTGGCAGCCCCCTATACGGGTGAGATAAGCGATCCCCCTCTGGAGACAGAGTGTGCGAATACTGCACCTGATGGATTCATTGATCTTGTTCTTCATTTCGATAATGAGTGCCTTGCATCAACTCAAGGCACAGTAACCGGGAAAAAAGCTGTAATCTGGACAATCACAGGGAAAAAGACCGATGGCTCGCCGATTCAGGGACGTGACGTGGTCAGGCTGATGCCATAATCAGATCGCTGGCGCTTTCAGTGCCAGCGACCATTATGAATAGTTCGGCGGGACAAGCCCTTTTCAAGGCAATTTACGGTCATTTTCAATAGGTAGAAAAATCTTGAATTTCACGCCCTCGCCGATCCGGTTTTCCAAAACGATCTCACCTCCGTATCCATTTATTATTTTCTTTGAGATGGACAGTCCAAGTCCTGTTCCCACTTCCGGGGTCTTGGTCGTGAAAAAAGATTCAAAGATCTTATTCTCCAAATGGGACGGGATTCCTGTCCCGTTATCCTCAACTTCGATAAGGAGTGACTTTTTACCAAAAGGCGAACCATCCTCCTCAACAGAACGGGATGCTATGCAAATTTTCTTATCTGTTCTCTCGGTGTTCAAGAGGGCGTGCTTGGCGTTCATTATGAGATTCAAAAGAACCTGTTCGATATGGTTCGGCTCAAGGTTAATGGGCGGAAGGTTCAGGGAAAGCTGCCGCAACAGGGTGATGCCGTCGAATTCCAGTTCATTCGTAAAATAACTGCACGTATTTTCTATGATGTTGTTGATATCCATCTTTTGTCTCGTGTCACCGACTGTTTTCCGGGAGAAAATACGCATATGATCCATGATTTCGTTCATCTTGTTCACCTGACGGACGATGTCGGCCAGATTTTTTTCCAATTCCTCTTTTTTTGAACGCTCTTTTATAATATCCATTCTGGATGACTGGCTGAGAATCTTGATTGAATTCAAGTATCTTTTCAGTTCGTGGGTGATGCCTGCCGAAAGCTCCCCCATCGTTGCGAGTTTGTCGGCCTGGATAAGCTGCGCCTCCATCTCCCTATTTTCAGCTTCCAGTTCCAACCTCATCGTCGCATCATTTGCCGTAAGCATCAAAAAGATGGAATTATCAATAATTACTCTTGAAAAATAGCAGTCCAGCATCACATCTTTCCCGAATGACGACTTAATTTTCAGCAAATGGTATGTTTTCCTGTTCTCGCTGCCGGCTCTGTTTGCGGCATCGAGAAGGCCGCTTTTTTTCCAGGACTCCAGCTTCAAATAATTCTGTGACAAAACCTGCTCTTTCGCGGCGCCGATCAGTTCGGCCATCCTGTTGTTGACA
>JADFZC010000677.1 GCA_015232735.1 Oligoflexales bacterium
CTCTGACACCTGATCTTGCTGAAAGCTTTTCTCCGTTAATATTTTTATATTTTTTAATCAGGTTCTCAATTATGGAGAGTTCCTCCATTAACTGACCGTTGTCCCAATCGTACTTGCCTCTGAGCCTTAGTCCATCGTAGGTCTGCTCAATCTTGTGGACTGCCTCGGAAATGCCCTTGAATCCAAGTGTCCTGGCATTTCCCTTTATGGTGTGCAGATTTCTGAAAAGCACTTCGACCATATTCGGGTCACCTTTTATTGCATTCTCTATGAGTGACGAGTTTTCCATCATGAATCCTTCTGAACTCGATATGAACCTTTCAAAGTCCAATGGGGAGACTGAAAGTATCTCACCAATAATCTCAAGTTCATACCGGTGTTCAATCGATTCATTTTGCAGCTTTTTGATAAGGGTTACGTCGCGTACAGTTACTACAATTTTGTCCACTATGCCCGAGGTGATTACGGGGTTCCACTCCATTTCCAGCAATTTGGTGGAATTTTGTGCCATTATCTGGCATTCCTTTGGCAGAAGATGTGCATTAAGTGAAAACTGTATAGGTCTTTCTCCTATCACCATACTGAGGGTCTCTCTAACCTGGGATCTTACCTCATTGCCGACGTTTGACTTTCCGAACAGTGTTTCAACCGCATCCTTGCCGGCAAGATCTCCGCTTTCGAGGATTTTTTCCATATAATATGAATATTCACCATGAATTTTATTTCCACTTGTAACTACAAATATTCCTTGTCTCATA
Source organism: Oligoflexales bacterium (assembly GCA_015232735.1). The sequence continues at coordinate 759 of JADFZC010000677.1, forward strand.
TTCTGCAGTATTGCACTTATTTCACTGGTCTTATATTTCAACATAGCGGTTTTTTCATCCACCTTGTCCTCAAGGTTTTGAATATAACTTTTAATTATTATCGCTCTCTGTTTCAGGTTTTTCCTCATTATCTGAAACGTTGTCGAAAGAATGCCTATTTCATCGTCTCTGTCTTCATCGATCTTTGCTACTTCGTTTTCCTCAATCTCGTCAGCTTCCGCCTTGATCTGCTCATCCGTATTTCCATTTGAAAGTTTTATGACAGAGTCGTTGAGCCTGCTGAGAGGGCGGATAATAAGTCTGTTTACAATTTCCAATATTATTATCGATATCAAAAGAGTCTTGAATCCCTGGGTGAAGAAAAACAAAATCGCCTTTCTGATTATCCTGTCGAAAATATATTTTTTGGTCGCTGTAATCGTAATCTTGCCGATGAAATTTCTTTCCTCGGGTGACGGGGAATAATGGATGGGATAGGTATTTGAAAACTGAAATTCATTGGATGAATAATTGGATTTGGCAGAATATTTGATTATGCCCTCGGGATTAAACAGTTCCACTTTTGAGATGGAACCCAGTTTTGTTATATTTTCAAGCTGCAAATTGATTGCCTTCTCATCAAGCTCCCAAACATATTTGGCGATGGAAGGAACAGATACGCTCTCAAGCTGGGCGAAGGTATCATCCAGAATTCCTATTTCAGTCAGGTAATCGAAATAAAAGGATATTATAGTCATTACTGTAGTGATGATCGAACTCGCAATCAATATCCTGATAAGAAGCTTTTTACCGAGAGTATTCTTTTTCATCGATGATTTCATAGATATTTCCTAGCCTCACTTTGATATCCGGACAGCGACTGCCTCAGTCCCCTTCTCCTTGCACGCTGAATTCTCATCCTGACCACCCTTGTGACAACTGCGCGACGGGTCTGCCTCGCTGTCAAGGGGCAGATGAAGAAGCGGTCTCAATATCCCAAGGGCATTCGGCCTTATGGTAAGCGCCCTGAAATACAGCGGCCTGAAGGGAATTTCCCTGACAAATCCGGGCAGCAGCATAAGAGGCAGAAGTCTGAGGATTGTGGAGTAGAAAAAGATGTTGTGATAATCGCCCCTGCTGAACTTTGCACCGAATTCATGGCTTGACGTGAGAGCGAGACCAACCCCCACGCCTATCATCATGCCCATGGCATTTGAAAAGTTCGTCCACCCCAAAAGACGGGAGCGTTCACTATGCTCCATATGCTCAAACAGGTATATGGACAGGCCAAGCTCATGACATCCCCACATGATGCCGGATACAATCTGTACCGCGAAGAGAAACTCAAAGCTGTCTGAAATGGTCCAGAAATAGGGTAAAGGGATAATTCCGACAGCGCCAAACAGAAACATCCAGTGTACCGAACTCCTCGTCATGAATCTGTTTAATACAAGCAAAGTAAGTGATTTCGACAGAAACGAAATCCCCAGAAGCATTGAATAGCGGGAAAAATCAAGCGAAAGCTCCTTCAGCATGAATGGGTTGAAAAACGGACCGGACGTGTGCACCGAAAGGCTTGTTATGAAACTGAAGACAAGAAGGGCTATCACCTGCTTCTGGCTTATCCACCTTGTCAAAGCATTGAAACTGCATCCCGGGATCACAACTTTTTCAGGTTCGCTCTGCCTGGCAAGACAGGAAAGCGAAAAGACCCTGGCCAGCGCCGCAAAAGTGAAAAGGAGGGAAAAAACCGTAAGCCGCTGGACCGGATCAGCGCTGAAATGGTGGAGGATGATACCGCCGGATATCAGGGCGCA
>JADFZC010000678.1 GCA_015232735.1 Oligoflexales bacterium
CATTTGTCCTGTTTTTCACTTTCAGAAACCTTTTGCGAAGAATCGGACATTTGAAGGCGCTGGCATCCAAAATGGGATCAGGAGATTTTTCACAAAGGATGGTTGTTGAAAAAAAAGATGAAATCGACGATCTTTGCGAAGCGTTCAACAATATGGGGGACGAATTGGCAAATTTCCACGGCAAACTCTTGGAAAACAAGGAGTATTCTGAGAGTATCTTTAGATCGATGATGGATATGCTGATTGTCATAACTCCGGACAGAACCGTCGAAAAGGTCAATGAAGCGACACTTTCGATTCTCGGATATAATCGGAATGAAATGATAGGCAAGGAAATTGCAGAGTTCATAGACAAGTTTACATGCAGTATGATTGGAATGGAGGCGAGCACCTGGAAAGAGTCATATTTAATAAAGAAAGACGGATCGAGAATGTCGGCATTTTTGTCATTGTCATCGATCGTGGATAAAAAAGGGGGCATACCCAGGTTTATATGCGTCGGAAGGGATATGACAGAACATATTTTGCATGAGGCGGAGAAGACTGAAATGGAGTCTCAGCTTATCCAGGCGGACAAGCTGGCGGCGCTTGGAGAGCTTACGGCAAGCATTTCGCATGAAATGTCGCAACCTCTGAACGGGATAAAAATTGTGGCACAATCGACCTTGCGTGATATCGACAAAAACAGGTGGAATGAGGGGGAGATCAAAAGAAGCCTGACTGAAATTGTTTCATTGTCAAAAAAAATGGGCGAGATTTTGGATTATACAAGAACCATTTCACGAAAAAATGTCGTGGACGAACAGACAAGGATCAATGCAAATACGACAATAAGCGACATGTTCCGCTTTTATGAGAAACAGATGGAAGCCAAAAAGATCGCGTTTGTAAAAGAAATGTCCAGTGCCCTTTCCTGTGTGATGATGAGGCCAACCCGGCTTGAGCAGGTACTTATGAACCTGATCAGCAACGCGCAGCATGCGCTCGTTTCATTAAACAAGGAAAATAAGAGGATTGTCCTTAAGACCTATGATCTGGCCGAGAACGATTCCCCGCTTAAAAAGGACACTGTGGTCATTGAAGTAAGCGACAATGGCATCGGAGTACCGTCTCATCTGGAATCGAAGATATTCGAGTCATTCTTTACAACCAAAGGTGCCTCCGGGGGAACCGGACTTGGGCTTTCGATCTCAAGAAAAATCATCAGGGAAGTCTCAGGCGATATTTTGCTCGAAAATGCAGTAGGCCAGGGGGCGTGCTTTAAAATACTCCTGCCAGCGGTAAGGTAATTTGATTTCGCTTTTCTGTAACATGTTATAATAACAAATATAATCCAAAATACCAAGATAGCTTCTAATAGAAAGCCCAAGACGTTCCGATACCTCTTTATTAGGTGGGGATCTCATGCGTGTATAACATTGGCAGAGGAATCCTAAACATCATGTCACAGATCTGCAAAAAACCGATTTCAACTGAAGATCTTCTCAAAGGTGCATCCAATGAGCTCATCGATGGGCTTGTCTGCTCCTTGGGAGAGCTTCTCATCGGCGAGATGGTGGGAGGGTTGGATCACGATCTGAGACAGCCTTTAAACGTGATGAAGATGGTTTGCCAGTCGCAACTCAAAGATATCGAAAAAAACAGCCTTGACATGACTGATCTTTCGGAAGGTCTTAAGGATATCGTCGGACAGGTGAATAAAATATCGATGATGGTAAGCCAGTTCAGGCAAATGGCGGCTCAAGGCCACGGGATGACAGGGAGTGGAGCTTCCGTTAACGATATCATAAGATCGTGCCTGGATTTTCTAGGCACCCATATCCATAATAGGGGTATAGAGACTCGCCTTCGCCTGTCGGAAAATCCCCTTATAGTGCCGTGTGAATTATCGAAGATGAAACAGCTTTTGCTTTTTATGATAACAAAAGCCGAGTCGGCGCTTTCCGACGGTCAATATGCAAAGAGGGAATTGGTGATAGAGACTTCCATGACGGAGAAAGGATTGTCGTCCGGGGGAGATGGCGCGGCAGTGGTGGAGATTAAGGGAATTTTAAAAGACGCTTTGCAAAATGATGAAGAGAATAAGGCCATCCCTCTTCACCACAGGGATATTGAACAGCCTCTTAAAGATGCTCTTAGATATAAGATAGCAATGGAAATTGCAAAACGGATTGGCGGGACTATTGAACTTACAGAAGAATCCGATGGGGCCTTAAGAATAGTGTGCATCAGGGGCGTGTTTTCCTTGAATGGGAAATTGACAGATTGAACCAATATGGGGAGAAGAAGCTATGAATCAGAGTCTTCATGATATAAGGATACTCGTGGTTGATGATGATGCAGAATTTCTGGAAATTGTCGTGGAAAGTCTTGAGAAAGAGGGATTTGCGGTCGAAAGCGCCACAAATGGCGATTTGGTGCTTTCAGCAATAAAGGCGAAGAACATTGACATCGTGGTAACCGATATTCGAATGCCAGGAAAAAACGGTCTTTCACTGTTGATGGAAATAAAGCAAATTTACCCTTTTGTCCCGGTTATTATGATCACCGGA
>JADFZC010000052.1 GCA_015232735.1 Oligoflexales bacterium
TCAGACACGTAATCAAAGAGATCGAGGATCAAAATCTGAAACTGGTTTTCTTTGTCGATGACAATATCATAGGCAACCGCGAAGCGGCGAAAGATCTGTTCCGCGCCCTGATTCCACTTAAAATCAAATGGGTCAGCCAGGCAAGCCTGGATCAGACGCAGGATCTTGAACTCATGGATCTTATGGCTGAAAGCGGCTGCATTGGAAATGTGGTCGGATTCGAATCAATCAATATCGAATCGCTGAGGGAGATGAAAAAAGCACCCAATATAGATCGATTCAATCTATATAAGGATGAAATAAAAATCCTCGATGACCATGGCCTTCAAACCTGGGCGGCCTTCACCTTCGGACACGACCATGACACGCTGGCCACCATAAGAGAGACAGTTGATTTTGCGAAGTATCACAAATTTACTTTTGCGGCATACAATATCCTGATGCCTTACCCTGGAACTCCTCTATATGATTCCCTCAGAAAGGAGAAGAGGCTTCTTTACAATGAAAAATGGTGGCTCCATCCTGAGTACCGTTTTAATTATGCTGCGTATAAACCTAAGAACATGACTCACGATGAGCTGACCGAGGCCTGTCTCTGGGCAAGAAGGAGTTTCAACAGCCTACCTTCAATCGCATCAAGACTGTTCGCAAGAAAAACCAATATGAGATCGATTTCAGCCATCATGCGCTATCTTGCATATACCCCGCTGTTCAGAAGGGAGACCTTTAAGAAACAGGGGATGCTTTTCGGTTTCACATCACGCCTTGTTGAACATTACAGAAGAGGGCAGAGAGCTTCCGGATAGGATTGATATTCTCATCCTTTTTCCGGGGGAAGGTGCAAAATTCAAATTTGCAGTACATGTCCCTTTTGCCGATATTTCCGAATGGATGCACTATACGGACTACATCAGGAAGGACCAGCTGCGGCAAAAATTCTCCAAAGAAGGATAATGAAACTTCATTGCGTATACAGATTACACCCTATATCCCAGGGGTAACCCTTTTTTCCTTACCGGGAATTGGTATGCAAATTCGAGACCATCGCAAGACCCATTCAGAAAAGGGAAAAGTGATTTCGATAATGAAAAATACTGAGAATTTGACATATAAAAAGGTGTCCGAAGTTAATGGTCTGATGACTCGATTTTATTTTGTAGGTTAAAGCAGTAGGACAGGTATCGGCGAGCGGCGAGCGGCGAGCAGCTACGGATTGCGCGGCATCACGAAAAGACCTTTAAGGAGCGCGTACATGTCTGGGTTGCTATCCTTGAGATTGTCGTGGTTGATGTAGCTAGCCCAACTATCGCCCTCACCAAGGTTGAACCATGCCGCGACGCTCTCCGCGAAGAATTCCATCTCGTCTTGACTGGCATAGTCTGAAACAAAGCCTTTCTCTTCATTGAAGATCTTCTGAATCTGATCGGCGAGCGTATCCTCCGAGTCGTAAAGCGAAAAGTGGATAATATGGGCGAACTCATGCACAAAGTTGGTATATTCCCAAACGAAGCCCTCAGCGAATTCGTCAGCGCACGATTGGGGAATCTCGTAACGTAAGGCATACCCGCCCGACCCCCCGCAAAGCCTCATGTCTCCGAGTTCCGTCTTGATAATGTCGTACGCCTTCGGATGATCGGAGCGGTATCTTGCCAGCATGACCTTCACGGCTTGCGCAGCCGCTTTGGCTTGCACCTCCGTGCCTCCTTCGCAATTCACTTCATACTGGATGCTCAGCGTGAAATCCAGTTCAGGAACCTGGGAAGGCGAACTTATAACAAAGTTCGAAGGAAGACCCAGAATCGTTCCCGCGTTCGGAACTGGCGTGGCCGCATCGGGTTTGCCCGCGTCGCTTTTATCCTTAGAATTAGTGTTTGAAGTTGAATCAGAAGATCCGCTGTTTGTTGAACTCTGCGATGAATTCGATTTATCATTGGATACATCCTTGGAATTAGTGTTTGAAGTTGAATCGGAAGATCCGCTGTTTGTTGAACTCTGCGATGAATTCGATTTATCATTGGATACATTATCAGCATTGGTAGAAGATGCGCTGTCAGAATGTGATTTCTTTGAAGCACTACATGATGGTGCAAAAAAGAGAAATAGAGCCACTAGGAATCCTATCAATAAATTTGAACTTTTCTTCACCATTTATCTCCTTATGTTCTGTTTTATAAATCATTTTTTTATCTGCTTTATTCGAGGTAAAAATAAAATGGAAACTCTACTGTTCTTATCGGTTCTAGATCCACTATTTCTTTAATTACTCTAAAAAGTTGCTTTATTACTTATGGTTAAATCGAAATTTTGCAACATCTCAAAAAGGACACCATAAAAAACCGAGGGCATCTGTTATCATATCTTAAGAAAAAAATCCGTACTATTGAGCATATGCGCCGGAACCGATGGAAGCGACAATCGAGACGTCACCAGAACAGGCTGCAGTTACAGACAGAGGAAGGTGTGTCCTCTTTCATCCTTTTTCAGCTCGTAGGCTACACCTTTCGCCTTGAGCCGCTCATGGTTGATTGAAAGTCTGCCGCCGGTTAACGCCGGATTCAGCGCCGTTTGTTTGATGAAGAAGAGAAAACCGTGGCTGGCACAAGGGTTCTGGCTGGCAGAGGTGTCCGTGCTGGTCGAGGCAACCTCGATCGAAGAGCCGTCCTTGTTTTTGGCGGTGAAGGTTGCGGAGAAATCCATATTGAGTTCTAGATTTTGTGCGGTGACTAATACAAAAGCACTCGTTGAATAGGAACCCAGAATCCGTTCACTTGAAACCACCACTCGGGTCATGCTCATGTCGTCCTGGGCGTTGACAAACTCGTCGATCTTCGGTGCACGACGAAGGTTTTGTGATTCAATCAGACGCTCTAAATCAGCCTTTGCCTGCTCGTCCGTTGCTGGCGCCTGTCGGGCCAGCCCCTCAACCAGAAGCGAGAGCGGTGTGGCGCCGGAGATGATTTTGCTCTCCCAACCCTTATGGTTTGCCATGCTTCGCAAGATCAGCCCGGCCAGGGCGCCCAACGTGTAGGATTCACTGTCACCGTCGGTTAAATAATAAGCATTGTCTGAGAATTTTCTGGCAAGTTCCGTACGCAGCTCATCTTCGGAGGCCTGGCAGCCGAGTTTGCTGATCGCCTGTGAGACCTCGTCGGCATATCGGGCTGTCCCCTCTGTTTGGTCGGTCGAAGTCAGTTTTTGCGATTCGGCGGCATATTCGGCATTGTATGTGTCGTACAGGAAAGCTAGCTCTTTAAGCCGGACCGGATTACCTTGCAGGAGGTAATCGGTCATGGTCTTTATCATCATATGGCGCAGATAGCGCGGACGGGCCAAGCTCGGATATTCGGTTGCGCGCGAACTGTTGTTGTTGCCCGCTCTCTGCCAGGCGCGTTGGGCGAATAAATGAAAACCCTCATGAATGCCGAGCATCACCAGGAACTCGCCGGCGCCCTCCGTTTTGTTGTACCTAGCAGTTTTATCAAGTGAGAGACCAATCTCGCGTTGTGAAAGATCTTTTCCTTTACTGAAGGCGCCGGTGGTGAATTCGGGCTCAATCGTACTGAAATCGATCGGCGTGACCCTGCCCGTTGTCTCGTTGGCCTCAGCATGCCAGCGGAAGGCCAGTCTTTTTTCAGCGTCGCTCAGATATATGGTCATGTTTTTGAAATCATAACCGGGCCAGACCCGTTGCGGACACTGCAGCATCGGACGGGACACCTCGCGGTTAAAGGCTTCGATCCGTTCGGTTGTGCCCTGTGGAGTCTCATTTTCCGCTAGAAGGCTGCTGGTGGAACTTCGTGACCCCCCGCAGGCGCCTGCCATGAGCATGAGAGCTAGTGCTCCGGCCAGCAGGAACCTAAGGGCGCCTTTATGTTGATGTTTGCTATCTTTTTGATTTAATTGGAACTCCATGGAATACTCCCTGTGATGCCGCAATAATGCAACAGCTTAAAATAACGAACTATTTGACACATGAATTATTATTCTAAATTCCTCCCTCTTTCACTCTTTGCACAAGATCACCCGTCAGGCTGTCGATGGTGAAATTCTCCATATCTTTTGGAAGATCTTTGCTTTCAAGAAGAATCCTGACTTCTCCACTTGCTCCGTCCATCTCGATAAGAGCCCCGTCAGGAATGGACGAGGTTGCATTTTTAAGTGCAACAATGGTTGGAATATTAAACTTACGGCCTGTGATGGCGGTATGGGAAAGAGAGCTCCCCTTTTCGACGATGATGCCTCTTGCCGACAGCATGAGAAAAAGCCACCCCGGATCGGTCTCCTTGGCGATGAGGATTTCAAATTCACTTATTCTTTCGATTTTTGTTGGATTGATAACCCTCTTTGCAATACCGATAACCTTGCCTGAAGAGGAGGGAATACCCCTGAGAACGCCATTTTCACTCTCCTCATTATCGGTACGGGGCCTCAGTGAATTCCTGAAAATCGGCCCGATCGTCGTTATTTGCTCGGCAGTCTGAACCTTAAGATGCTCTTCATATTCTCCCTTTCGAATTTCCACTAGAGTCTGAAGGTTTTTGACGGTTCCTGTTCCGCCAAAATACCCGAAGATCTCTTCCTGGGTAAGGTGATAGACATCGCATCTCTCCTTGATGGCCCCCAATTGATAAAGCTGATCGCCCAGCTCCCTGAAAATCCGTTTTGAAAAACCAAAAAGCTCACTTCTGCAATATCGGGAATTCTCCCGGTGGCGAATATATCCCCTCAATTTGCTGAGCATATACTTATAACCAAGATATCGAACAGGACTCTTTTTAAGGAGAATCTCCTTTAAAACAAGTTCTCCCCGATTCCTGGTCTCTTTTTCCTTATTCATCAGATCCTCAACCGTGACCGAAGTCGAAAGAGCATACTGCCTGATGATTTCAATGAGCTCACATGGATTATCCCTTAAGCTTGGCTGTTCCATTTTCAACTCGGCAAGGCCTCTATCCCCATTTTCTAAAAGGTGGGTCTTAATCACTTTGCTGAAATCCGGAGGAAGAAGATTTTTTGCATACATTTGCCAAATTTCATTATTTGAAAAGTTCTTCATAATCTTCATCAGCGAATCGTCAGATCTGACCATCTCTCCCAAACGAACCGCTGAAAGCATGATTTCAACGCTCTTCAGGCTCTCACCGCCGCACAAAAGATCACTTAAAAGTCCGGGATGATCCCTAAATTTATCCTGAGAAAAAAGTTTTTCTGCAATCCCGTTAAAAATCGGAAGGTAGCTGTCATTAAGAAGAGTGACGCTCCACTCCTTCCTGACCTCATTCCAAACTCTATGATAGATCGATATGATTTCAATGGGATCCCATTTTGCGAAATTTTTAATTCTCAGGGGTGCGTATAAGTCATTCCAAAATTTATAGAAATGCTTCATCATACGGTCATGGAAGAAGTAATAGGTAATTCCCCTTATAACGGCCGACTGTAGTTCCAGAATCTCTCCCATCTTTTGCAGAATCCGCTTGAAATGGCCTGTTTCATGTGTCTGGTAGGATGCCTTGAAACCCATCATTTTTTCCCAGTGGGCTCTCAAAAGAGGAAAAAGAGGCGTCTGAGAGTGAAGTCTGTAAAAACTATTTAAATTATAATAGATCCTTCCATCAAGGTAACCGACCATGTTTTCAATAAAATGATTATTCTCAAGCATCTTATCGGTTCCCACTCCAAGCTGCCTGTAAATGTTATAAAAGATTGCCTGATAGAAAAACCTGGCAAATGAAAAGGTCAAAGCCGATGAAACTCCGGGAAAACTCTCCGTGATATTTGAATTGGTCCAGACAATTCTCCTGTCGTAGTTGAAAACGATGGGCCTGGACTGAAGAAAATAGATATTTCCATCCTGGGTTACGGTCCCTTCGATATCCTGAGGCATCTTAAAGATTTTCTCAATTTTTTTCCCTGCCAGGACCAACTGACCAATTTGTTCCTGGCTCAAGGCGGGGAGGGTCTCTTTTCCTTTTTCAACCGATATCTTTTTAAGTCCATATCCCCTCTCTTTATCAAAAGTGAGCATGCTATCCTTTGCGGCAATCTCACTTCTGACCTTCTGTGTCGCACCTGCCACAAAAAAGTGGTCGATGGGAACCGACTCCTGCACAACCCCCTCGCCAATGCCATATCCACATGCAATGATCGTATCCCTGGCCGAGGTTCCGGGATCACAGGTGAACATCACAAAGGATCGCTCTCCAAAGATCATTTTTTGAATCCCAATGGCAACACCAAAAGATGTCAGCTCGATACCCTGCGTTTTTCGATAAACAAGAGCTTCGAGAGAAAATCCTGATGCCCAGCACTCCTTGATACTGCCAATCAGCCGGTTCCTGGGTACGTAAAGGAGAGTTTCACTTATCCCTGCAAACGCGTCTTTTTCAGAATCTTCAGAAATGCCTCCAGCATCAGCGACCATTGAACTTCTCACAGCGACAAGATCGGACTTCTCAAATGATTTATCAAAAGCCTCAAGGATCATATCCTCCATCTTATGGCCGAGTCTCACGGCGCGAAACATATCTTTTATCGTCAAAGAGGCCCGCTCGATTGAAACCTGGCTTTGAAAATCTATGCCTGAGATGATCTCGTGGCACTCATCCTTGATTTCACTAAAAACGATCTCATAGAAAGACTTGGTGAGGCAGAAGAACTCGGGAATATTGATCTTCGCTTTTGCCATTACATGCTGCTTATGAAATTTCCCTCCGACCTGAGTCTCCTTCATTTCTTCATTATATTTAATAATTAATTTCATATGTTGCCTTTCCCCGGAAAACGGGATGATTCGATCTGTCTTTTCACCATATTTTTAAATATCTCTCGTGGATCTTTCCCGGTGATTTCCCCCAACCCTGTCGTTTCCAGGGCACGTACGTCACCACAGTGAGAAAAGCCGACCAGATCGAGTTTTGTCGCCAAAGACCTGGCCAGACGGAATGGAAATTTTTGTGAGAGATTCAATATCAAATCCGAAATGGTGATGAAAACTGCTTTTTCATGCTCCCCAGGAATAACGGCTTTGAAAATGTCCATAATCTCGTTATAACTCAGCGGCCTACTATAACCGACATTCAAAACCCTGGCTGGCTCTATTTCGCTTGAGCTTCGATCGAGTATCCGTTGGGCCAAATAAAATATGATAGATGCGTAATCATCCACATCCATAAAAGAGTAGATCTGATCGCCGGAGCCTATTTTGACTCTTTTCTGATACAATTTTAGAAAAGAATTTAAAGTGAACCTGTCCCTATGTCCGATGACAAAACGGGGCCTTAAGATATAGGCGGTCCGTCCCGTCTTTTCAGCCTCTCCCATAATGAGATCTTCAGCCTTTTTGCGACTTTTTGCGAGATCAGTTTTAGGATTCAGGGGATGATCTTCCTTGATTCTCTCTTGTGAGCCACTACCATAGACTGACATTGAGCTCCCGTATATATACCCAACCGCACCCTTTGAAAGCTCTTTCAAAAGATTACGGGTTCCCTCCACATTGATCCTTTCAAATCCGCTTTTATCATGGTCAATCTGTTTTGTGCCAAAATGAATGAGAACAAAAGGATCCTTAAAACAGAGAGCCGACGGAGGATAAGGAAGTTCCCCCTTTATGACTTCAACAGATCCTCTCAGATCATCATCCAAGACAAATTGATCCTCTCGAACCAGTATCTTTGCCTGGACAGAACCTTCCGGCAGACCTCTTAACTGTCGCAAGAGAGCCTGACCTACGAATCCTGTCGCTCCCGTGATCACAAGTCGCAAAGTAGGGGTATGTATTGTTTTGTCAATAATAAAACCTTCCATCTTCAGCCCAAAAGCCCGCTCCAAATATAAATTTTTTGACAGATAGCATCACAATCGCCAAAATCAATAATAGCGATAAAACCATAGGCATTTTATTTCTTATTGCTGACATCACCACTCCTCCAAAATATTTAATATCGCATTTATCTTGGATAAATTTTGACCAGAAATCAGAAAACTCCAGGAAAAATCCTTGCACTCACGCTTTTTGAATACTCTCTGTAAGAAGGATCTTTTTGAAGAAGATCCTCCTCCTTAAAAACACGAATCAGAACAGCCGCCCCCCATAAAAAAACACATGAAAGAAGCGAATAGATGCTGCAAAACACCATCACAAAACCGATATGGGCCAAATATGTCCCCAGATAGGCAGGATGTCGAATCACTCCATAAGGCCCGTCAACCACAAGCCTTTCACCGACAGGCCGGATCCTGTGACTATAACAGTTTCCCAGTTTTAGTATGGCTTTCACCCTGATCCCGATTCCTGAAAGCATCATAAGCATACCAAATATCGAAAGAGGGAAATGGATTTGATCCGTGAATAGAAAAGAAATCGTGAGTGTCGTCATCTTTGCAAATGCCGCAAATTCCATTGTTCCCCCATCATAACTGGAGTACTCTTTTTCAAGCTCATTTTTTGAGACATGACTCTCCCATCTCATCCACAAAACGTAAGCTATGAGAGTCAGGATCAACATAAGGCGCTCCCCGGTTGTCTCAAGCCGGTATAGGGTGAATATGGAGAGAAACGTAAAAAATATGGCGCCTATATATGTCAAGGCCAGCGGCATTTTCGCCTGGAGTTTATTCATTTGGCTAATCCTTTTTATTTATTGAGTCATAATTTTTAAGTGTCATAAATTCCCTTGCTGTTTCGAGAAGGTACAGAGGCTATATAGTCATCACTCCAGCGTTCATGGAGATCACACATCAGCCTCCCCGTCCCACTTTCCTTAAGAGGAGAGATGAAAATATTTTCCTTTCTTCTTTTATGAAGAAGATCCTTCCTGGTTCTCGCTATCCTTTTTTGCACAGACTGTGCCGGGCTCATGAAATTGCTTGCTGTAAGGGATACCAGATAGGCATAACGTTTTGAAAGGATAGGGAAATCGATCCGATGTTTTTCTAATTCGTCTTTTTGCCATGCTGCCATTTTACGATACAAAAAATGAAAATTATGGCTGGGCGTCATGTTTTGTGGCGGTGTCTGCTTTAATAATAGTCATATGATGGGATTGTGAAACTGAAAAATACCGAAAATATGATGATAAAGGTAAAAAAAGAGCAAAGTTATCCCTTTTTGGTCTGGCTTTGCATGAACCCAAAAAGAGGAAATAGCTCGTCGATGTATGTGGTCGTCTTGGGAGGAGTGGGTGGTGCTGTCGTCGGTAGCCCAAGGTGATCCAAAATTTTATAGGCGACATCCTTTTTTATGATTGCGGCAATGACCCTGAGCCTTCCGCCACAAAATTTACATATCGTAAGGTCTATTTCAAATGTTCGCCTTAAGAGCTCTTGCCAAGAAATATAAGTTGATTTTTTTTCCATGGCTTTCTCTTCTTTCTTTGAAGAAGTCTTCTCTTTTTCTGTTTCAAAAGTGCCATTTGGGAGAATGAGCTACCAGATTTTACTTTCAGGAAGACTTTACAAAGATGGAAAATTGATGGAAAAGAGAAGTGAACGCAAGAAGGTCGCTTAACTTCGATCCACAACTTTCAGGAATATCTCACATATAATCAAGTTAACATTCATAAACTACTTATTTTGAGGAATGTTTCGTTTATTTTTAACCCACTACTCGCATTATTTCTTCAATTCTTTCAACCTTTTTTCCAGGTACAAATATACTCCGTTGGTCCATCCAAAACCATCCTGGGAAGGATATTCGCCTCCACCCGCAAGCAACCTGATATCTTCAACATTGTACTTTTCCATCATTTTGCCTGTTCTTTCGAAAACCGAACGATTCAATTTGAGCCACCTCTGGGCGATATCTGTGGCAAGATCCGTGTGACCATATTTCATGAGGCCTTCAAAGGCTACGAGTTGTAAAGGAGCCCATCCGTTGGGAGCATCCCACTGCTGTCCTGATCTGGTCAACGTGGTTACCAGTCCGCCAGGACGCAGGAATTTTTCCTCAAGTGTTTTTGCCACCGCATCAGCCTGTTTCGGACTTGCGATCCCGGCATACAGAGGAAACACACCTGCCAGTGTCATCGAAGATGTCTGACGACCGGATCGCATGTCAAAATCCCGATAGAACCCCGATTTTTCATCCCACATGTATTTGTTTATGGCATCTGCACGCTGATTTGCCAATTTTTCAAAATGTACTGCCTTTGCCTCATCATTTTTCATTCTGGCCACCTTTGCCAGGGTCATTTCGTGATTATAAAGCAGGGCATTTAGATCCACCGGGATGATATCGGTCGTATGAATTGTAGCCAAATCACTTCCTTTTTCAAACCATCGCGAACTGAAATCCCACCCTGATTCACAAGCGGCACGGACATCCCGATAGAGAGTCTTCTTATCGGCTGTTGACTTGGCCGCCAACTCAACATCCTCACGAAACGATTCAGGTCTTGGTTCCGTTAATTCATCCCAGTAACGATTTAATACGCTGTCGTCCGGCATGTGAACTAGATGACCACGACCGGAAAAATCGCTGCTTTTCGCAAACTTGAAAGTACCCTCAGTCCAAAAGGCATGCTCTTTCTCGAGAACCTCCGCAAATTCATGAAAGACTGAACTTCCCCGTTTGTCCGCCAGAAGTGATACCATTAACGACAAGACCGGAGGCTGGGAACGGCTTAGGAGATAGCTCCTTGTCGCATTGGGGATATGTCCATACTGTTCAATCAGAAATTTATAGTCAAGCAACATGGAGTGTACCAGCTCCTCCTTGCCACTGGCCATGAGCCCCAGCATGGTGAAATAGCTGTCCCAGTAATACATTTCATTAAAACGCCCACCCGGAACCACATAGGGATGCGGCAGCAGAATTCGTGAACCAAATATGGTGGAGCTCAATTTTTCGGGATTCCGGGTCAAAAGCGGCCATAGCGTGTTAATACGTTCCTCAATCGGTTGTGGCGATAGCGACTTGACAGTGGAACTTGCATCTTCGATAGTAAAATTCTCTGACACAAATTTACTGAGATTGAACAACTTGTCATTTTTTTGTTTCTCATATTTAGCGACAATCTCCGCCGGGTCGGATTTGGGCGCCGCATCGGCAAATGTTTTTGAATCAGGAAAAATTCCTTTCATCTGGACTGCCTCAAAAAGCCCACCATAACCATCGACGCTTATCTTTTCACAGGAAACCGGCACATTTTCCGCTGGACTGCTTAATTTGTAGTCATTCCTGATCAAATGACACCCTGTCAAAATCGTTGACAACATTAAAAAAGTGTAAAATATTTGCATAACAAAATCCTTTCCTTGATTTCTCATTTCAGATCATACGCCCCGATTGATCAGTCGCTGGCGCTGAAAGCGCCAGCGATGTATCCTGGCAAGCGAAGAAAAGCATAGGTTCTGTTTGAAATATGCTGAAATTTCGGGGAGATCCTATACTCGCTGCGCTCGTCA
>JADFZC010000679.1 GCA_015232735.1 Oligoflexales bacterium
AAGCTGTCCCCGGCTTCCCAGTCTTTTCAAAAGTTCGTTGTGCCACGTCTTTCGTTCGTCATCATTCAGTTCATCCATTTTTTCCTGGATGTAAGGCATTGCCCTTTCCACTGCGCTTAGAGGGATGTTTTGCTCGAATTCAGTAAATTTAACCCTTAGTGTGAGAAATCCCCTCTGGCTGGCGGAAGCGAGGAATTCCCTTGCAAGCCTGGTCTTTCCGACGCCGGACGGGGCTCCAATCAATAAAAGTCCCCCGCCGCCCTCATCGGCCTCTTTCAGAAATTCATGAAGACGGGTCATATCTTTTTCACGTCCGGTCATTGGGATGCGATAATTAAGCTCCCGTTTGGCATCGCTGGTTCCCAGTGCGAAATATTTTATTTCGCCTTCAATCATATTCTTTTTGAATTTTTTCAGATCCTGGAGAAGGCCAAAGGCGGTTGAATACCTGTCATTCGGCTGTTTTCTCATCAGTTTTTCTATTATATCGGACAGGGGGCCCGGGAAATTCCGAAGAACCCTCTCAAGCGGACTGGGAATGAATCCCAGGATTTTTTCGCAGATCTCCTGGTGGGAACCGCCACTGAACACCGTGTTTCCGGTTGCAATCTCATAGAGGGTGACTCCAAGGGAGTAGAGGTCGCTTGAGGCTTTTAGGCTACTGTCAAGAAAACCGATCCTTTCAGGCGGCATGTAGGAAAGCGATGCAGCAAGTCTCTGTCGTGTTTCCTCTTCATTGAGCAATGTGAAAAATGCATGTCCAAAGTCAAATAGGACGGGGATTTGGTCGCCCAGTTCCCTGAATCCTATGTTGGCCGGTTTGATATCGCCGTGAATGATTTCATTTGAGTGAATCCGATTGAGCGCCTCGGACAGCGTGATCGCGATATCAAGAAGCGCTCCGGGTTCAATGGTGAATGCCTCCAAGTCATCCTTTGTCCTGGCCAGCCTGTTCACAATGGTTCCGCCTTTCAGAAGCTCCATGACGAGGTATGGCAGACCATCCTCCCTTCCCAGCTCAATTATTTTTATGATCCCCGGATGGTTGATTTTTTCAAGAATGATGCACTCATGAAAATAGTCATCCCGAAGGCGTTCCCTGTAATTTTCGCCGAGTTCAGGAAGAAGCCACTTGATCGCCACTCTTCCGGGCGGCTCGGTTGAGTGGTCATATGCCTCAAAAGTCTGTGAAAATCCCCCCTTTCCGAGTTTGCGGATGAGCTCGTATCTACCATTTCCAATGATTTGCCTGTTCTTTAGAAATGTGTTCATTTCAATCTCATCTTGCTGGCAACCATCAATTCATCGAGAGTACCATTCATCTCTTCTACCCGCTCAATTTCGGCTGGATCTGACATTCCGGATTGAATTGACTGGCAGCGGGCCCCGAAAGGTTCTTATATTATGATCCATGGAAGATTTTTCGGATGGGATCCTATATTACTTGAGGATTTTTTTTACCCACTATTCGCATATAATATAACAATGAATCGAGAATCCACTATTCTCTGGAGGGAATGCCGCCAAACCAATATGCTGGAAAAGTCATAAGAGAGAATTGTCTTAAAAAACTAGATATTCAAGTTACAGCAAATTCATATTATTTGGTCCATAAAATCAGGGTAGTGCACAGGTCCGCCGTCTTTTATGTTTACAGAAAAAATACGAGACCTGCCCGTGCCCTTGCCCATGCCCACCCTTATAGCCCCTGCCACAACCGATAACTTTAATTTGGCCACAAAGACACTAACTCATTGAACCGCAATGCACTTGAGAGATCGCATCGGAATTTTTTAAAAGTTGTTTCAGTCATATTTTTTTAAGTTGCCCATATACCCTATCATCCATTTGCAGCCTTCGTGTCCTCTTTACGGTTCAATGACTTTGCGCCTCTGCGGTTGATTCGAAGTGCTGAATCGACATAAATACTGTGTTCCAGATAAATATTTCGGGATGACAATGAATTAATAACATTGAAGAATAGACTGCATACTTACTCTGTTTATTAAACACAATATTGACCTCTCAGTTTGAATATTCCAAAATAGACTCATGAGAATACTCATCCAGGTTGATCGGCATTTCCAATACTCAACGGAATTATAAGTGAAAAAGCGAGTATTCAAACACAGGAGGAATTTTATGAAAAGAGATTTGAAATACAATTCAAAATCAAAAAACAGCTCAATTGATGAGAACAAATCCATTACAAAAAATCAATCGATGGAGTCCAAAAAAAATATATCACATGAACTGATAGCCAAAACGGCTTATTATATTTCGGAAAAAAGAGGGTTTGCGCCTGGCAGGGAGCTGGATGATTGGACCGAGGCGGAAAAAATCGTAAAAGAGAGGGAACTGTTGAATCTGTAATTGGCAGATTCGAATAAAAGGAAAATATTTATAAACTTACCGGCCCGACTTTGGCCAATGTTATAAGTCAAAGCCCAGCCAGGGATTATGCTTTATAAAAAAATTTTTTTTTATTGCGTGGAATGACCGTCTATACTCAAAAGAAGGTTGTTGCCATAAAAATTTGAGATGTCG
>JADFZC010000680.1 GCA_015232735.1 Oligoflexales bacterium
CGGCAAATAATTGCCTAATTAAACATTAGGTCAAATTTTTCCGATATATATATAGAAATGAAATAAGGTTTAATAAATTCGCCGTCCAAGGAAATAAAGAGGTGTGCTATGGCAATAAAATTTTCCAGAAAATTGGTTATTATTGCAGATGTCTTCACACTTATTCTTGTCGCAGTCTCATGTTCCCAGGGGGCAGGCACTTCAAATCTCAGGACATCGGGCACTCAAAAGTCAGCTTCATCTGACAGTCAAAAAAATTCAGCTGGTGACGCAGGTGACGCAGGTGGCGCAGGAAGTTTAAATGGAATTGAAAAAAATAAAATTGAGTCCACGCAGATAGAAAAAAACTACATAAATGAATCCAGCAGCAAGATGGCCGATTCAGGAGGAGTCAAAACTGCTTCAATATCAGATCAGACAGCGACAAAGGAACCTGATACACCTAAAGTTAGCAATGTAAGCGAAGATACTTCGCCAGCCGCTCCCAAGAACATAGCAGAAAGCGGTACGGTTCCGACACCTACGCCTAGGCCTACGCCTACGCCCACGCCTACACCTACGCCGGCTACTGTCTTTACAAAGGATTTTGTCGAGGTGAAAGTCAAGCTTGGAGTGAATTTCGAGGATGGCGGAATCATCGGAACCGATACAGATTTTGATTTCAATGATGCGGTACTTTGTTTTGAGGGCAATTTCAGTCTTGATGTCAAAACAAGGGAGGTAAAAGCCCTCAAGGATCAAACGGTGGTTGCGAATTATTCAAGAAATGCAGACTGCCAAAACCATATGCTTATAGAAGTAATTGATCCTGACGGAAAAAAGAACGGGCCGATAGACGTGACCACACCCAGCAGCTCTGTTGAAAAAATGAATCTCACCTTTAAGATGGGATCGGTCCTGAAAGTCTATCTTGTTGCCGGCAGCGGCTGTAATAATTCCGGAAAGGTGGTTCCCATGACAGACACCGAATATACAGAGGTCGCTGTCGATAAATGCAATATATGACAGATCTGTAATTGAATGCTGTACTAAGTACTATATGCTGCCGAATTAAGCCGCTTTGGCGAATCTTGTCACCAAACCAGAAACTACTGGTTTACGAAACTCGAATGACATCCTCAACAACAACAATGACATAATTATCCAGTTTGAAGAAAGAAATTTTTAATTGGATTATACTGTCTTTTTGTTCTATTTTTACCGGAAGGTTTCTTATTTCCTCACCCGTTTGAAATACCTTGTTTACCATAGACTTGACAACGCATTTTTTGCAGTTGGGCGTATTGCCACACCTTTCCTTGCGTTGCGCATTTTTGCAATTTAGTATTTCACCTCCAAGAAAACCGTCTATTTTTGCCCCATCCAATTTCAGAAACAATTTCATTTTTTCATTGTGGTCGACAAGTCTGCTGTCCTTGTTTACCACAAAGGCTGGCCTTTCCACGCCATCAAGATACCTCCTGATTTTTGCATCCTTGATCTGAATACGAAGCATCTGAAGACATTCGTTGCAGAGTCCAAATGTCTTGT
This sequence comes from Oligoflexales bacterium, assembly GCA_015232735.1. The sequence goes on from JADFZC010000680.1 coordinate 1,531, forward strand.
TTGCGTCATCAGCCGGTTTTTCCCTATCAAGTTCGATCCTGCAATACGAACAGACAATTTTCATGATAACTCCGGAAAATGAATTGTGATACTATCCATTGGCGGGCTATTTTAATTGACTTTGACCAAAAACATAATCTTAACTGATCTTTTTGCCTGACTTTCGATTCGGCTTTATCATGCCGAACAGCGATGACTGCAGTGTCGTTTTCAACTGACGATTTTCCTCCTCCAGCGCCAAAAGTTTTTCCTCAAGTGAAATCTTATCGGTTTTTGCACCTAAGAAACTTTCGTTATGCCGCTCAATCATACCTTTTTGATCCAGCTTGAGTTCACCCATAATAAATCCTTTGATGACATTGAGTATCCCCATGGGGGAGAAGGGCTTTACTATCCAGGAGCTGACACCTGCCTTTCGCCCCCGGCTTCGCAGCATATCGCTGCTTTCAGTGGTGAGCATCACAAATGGGGTTGCCTGATGACTCTCAATCTTTTTTATCTTTTCGCACATTTCAAGACCATTCATGTTCGGCATAAGATAATCCGAGATAATAACATTTATATCCTGATTATCTTGCGCAAGCGTAAGCCCCTCAAGGCCGTCGGCGCCTTCTAAGACATCATATCCCTCACCGGATAACAGCTGGCTGAGTTTGGTTCTAATCTCGTTTGAATCTTCGACAACCAGAATTTTTGGCATTTTGGACTCCTCCTGACGATTCATTACACATTTTCTTTCGAAAAAAACAAGGTATCAATGGGCGATGGTTACAATCGAATCTTTTTTCATTCGGTTTCTCAATTCCCGCGGCAGGTTGAAGCCAATCTTTTTAAACAGGGTTTCATTGAAAAAAATCTCCCATTCACGATTCGGTATGATGGGAATATCCTTAGGTTTTACGCCTTTAAGTATCTCGATTGCCATTTTTGCGGGTATTTCTCCCATTTCACGCCCCGAGGTGGTCAGCGAGTACATGGCATAAGGGGTCATCCAGTCATAAACTGCAACCGACA
>JADFZC010000681.1 GCA_015232735.1 Oligoflexales bacterium
TCCCCGAAATTTCAGCATATTTCAAACAGATCCTATGCTTTTCTTCGCTTGCCAGCAGACGTATCCTGAGCCCAAAGGGCGAAGGATCTGTCACGAAATTAACTCCGAACGACCCCGAAACGGGATAAAAACTGAAAAAATCGGAGGAAATGTCTTTGACAAGAGTAACATCCGATTAAAAATGGCCTTCTCAACAACTGAAGCGGGATTTGGAATTTCGCGCCAGCGACAAGTCGCTTATTATTCAAGAATCTCCCATTTTCGTTTGACCAATACACTCAATTACCGGTTATAATAATCTGTATGTTAATATTACGAGATAAAACCCTTACATATTGTAGAGGAGTTCACGATGAAGCATTTGGTTCTGATAGGATCTCTGGTACAGGCCATTTTTCTGTCAAGCTATCAAGCGAAAGCCCAAACAGCCTTCGATAGTCTGGTATTCATGACAGAACAATATCCCCCTTATAATTTTGAGGAAAAAGGTCAAATACAAGGAATTGCCGTCGATATTCTTGGTGAAATTATGAAAAAGCTGGGTTCTAAAAAGACAATCAACGATATCCAGATGCTGCCATGGTCAAGAGCCTATAAGGATCTTCAGACAGTTCCAAATACATGCCTGTTCTCTATAGCTAGAAATAATGAGAGGGAAAAGCTTTTTAAATGGGTTGGACCGATCGTTGACGTGAAACAGGTTTTACTGGCCAAAAAATCAAAAAAGATCAAAATAGCCGGCGTCACGGATATGAATAAATTACAAATAGGTGTTATTAAAGACGATATAATGGATCAGACAATCAGAAAACTGGGAGTCAAGGAGGATAGCATTCAAAGAACAAGCACTACAAAGGCAAATATATCAAAACTGGTTTTGGACAGGATTGATGCCTTGGCTTATGGTGACCTGGGTGCGCTTTGGGAACTTAAGGCATCGGGGTACGATACCACGCAGTTTGAAACCATTCATACGTTTGAAAAAGTAACCGTTTATTATGGTATGCATAAGGATACATCACCCGAGGTTATCGAGAAAATGCAAAAGGCCATCGACGAGCTCAAAGCAGAAGGAAAGATTTCTGCAATAGTAAAGAAATATACCGGCTCTTGATATTGTCATCAAGTTTTAGGAAACCTCGTCCTTCAGGGTCGGGTTTCCCAAAGTATTCGGCCGCTAACCTTCTGTATTTATGAATGATACATGTATTTTTTTTATCCTGATTAAAATCCCTCCGGCAAAAAACAACTCACCATTTCCTAATCTGGCTTCAGCCGGAACCAAGATAACTGTCCCTTTGCCTGCGATTTTCTGCCCAAAATGCACATAATTTGACGGCAAGGGGACTTAAGTTATCAGTATGATGTTCCGATATCAAAATATTGTAATTGAGAAAAAATATTTTAAAAAAAGGCGATCAAATTTGTTTTCTGATCGAGAATGATAGATGAAGCTCAACACAAAAATCCTTTCTGCTGTCATCGGAATAATTTCGATTCTGACAGCTGTGAGCGCCTCGATTGAAGTCAATCGTCAAATTGTTGAAAATATACGGGCAGAAAATGAATTACAGGCCATACAGGCCGCAAATGCAAGTCTCATTTTTGGAAATGCCCTCTGGAATTTTGATGACAAATCTATAGATGCCGGACTTCGAAGCCTATTTCAGTCAAGCTCAGTAAGACGTGCACAGGTCATTTCAAAAGGCGAGATCCTGCACGGTCTGAAACTCACAAATGGCGGCAAGTCCAAATTGAGTGAAAAGGATAAGGATTTAGAAATAGTAACTGATATGGATCCAATAACGCCTCCTGCGGAACTTGTCAAACCACTTAAGCCTTTTTCGGAAAATCCGTTTGAAAACCTTATTAGGGAGGAGATGGATTTAAACATTCAACGAATAACCACTGCTATCTGGTATCAACCTGCAAAAGCTAAAGAGATCAAGCTCATTGGCCATCTCGTCTTCGAATATTCTCTTGATAAAGCATATGCCAGGGCCAGATTTAGTATGTTTCGCATCTTTTTTACCAACTCGGTTACGGGTTTCTTTATGATACTTCTTCTTCTTCTTGCCACAAACCGTACCGTAATCCACCCGATCGAAATCCTGTCAAGGGCGGTCCGTAGAATCGCCGAGGGAGACTTCGGTGCATCGATATCCATAAAGTCTGGAGATGAGATTGGTCAACTCTCCAGTTCCTTTGACAAGATGAGAATCAAGATAAAGGATTTCACCAACAATCTGGAGGACAAGGTTAAGGAACAAACAGAGGAGTTGAGATCAGCTAATGTGAAATTGAGAGATATTGATACTCAAAAAAATACTTTTTTCCAGAATGTATCACATGAATTCAGAACGCCTCTGACCCTGATTATGAACCCTTTGGAGATTGAGCTTGAAAATCGATCCAGGAAGGAAGATGACAATAAAAACATCAGAACTGCTTACAATAACTCGAAACGTCTGTTCAGGCTCGTGAACCAGCTTCTTGATTTCCAGAAATATGCCGTCAACCAGAAGCAGCTTGATCTTGCTCCTG
>JADFZC010000682.1 GCA_015232735.1 Oligoflexales bacterium
TAATAAATGCAATACATCCGGATATAAATACCTGCATATAAAATATTTAATGAATCTAATATTTGCATGATTTTTTTGAAATTTCAGCTTTTATTTAAAATTTATTTAAAGTCGGTTTCTGTCAAGACGATAAAAAGGCTGTGATCGAAGTCTTCTTTTGAAAGACGGTTTTCAGGAAGATCAGATTAAATAAATAACCCGGTTTTTTTGAGAGAATATCCAATGGTTACCAAGGCAGAGGAAAAAAAATTAAGAATCCTGATTGTGGATGATGATCCTCAAATGGCTGATGTTGTTAAGATATCAGCAAAAAAGGCTGGCTATGAGACTCAGATTCTTACAGATAGTGTGGCAGCGAAAGAAGCTCTGGAAAAAGAATCCTATGATGTCCTTCTTACAGATCTCAGAATGCCCAAGGTAAGCGGACTTGAACTTGTCAAGACGGCTGTGACTGTCGATCCAACGATGAAGATAATCATAATAACAGGCAATGGATTGAAAGAGGATGCGGTGCAGGCGATCAGATATGGTGTCTTTGATTTCCTGGACAAGCCTTTTTCAATACCGAAACTTGAAATCGTTTTAAAAAATGCCATGGACCTGAAAAGGGCTGAGGACGCTCGTGAAGAACTTTTGGCGATCATCAAGGGAATGACATCACCTTAAGTAGAAAGAGAACAAAGCTGTGAAGAATGAAAAAAAATTAAAGATGCAGCCTACGAGAAGAAAAGACGGGGAAGGCAGCTTTTGGACGTCATACAGCGATCTTTTACTTGGGATTGCTGTCATTTTTCTGGTGCTGTTCATTTTTAGCCTTCTGAATTCAGGAGTCACTCAGCTCAACACATCAATTGAAAAGAAAAAGCAGGAGAGAATCCTCAAAGGATTGGTGTCCGAAGAACTTATTAAGCAAAATGCGGAGGGAATGGAAGCCATAGAAAAAGACATCAAGGACATCGAAGTTAAGGAAAAATCCATTTCTCAAAGTCTGCAGGAGCTTGCTGAATTAAAGAAGGCTTTTGAAAAAAGGAAAGAGGTTTTAAATAGACTTTTTGAAAGCGATCTTCAAAAAAACGGGCAGCCTGCAGCAAGCGAACGCCCAGCTTGAAGAGAAACAAAATAAGATTGAGGAAATGACGAAAGTGCTGGATTCTTTGGAAACACAGATAAAGGCCAAAGAAAAACTTCAGTCGCAAATGGAGGTCAGCCTTCAGGAATATAAAAACAATCTTGAAGAAAGCAAAAAAACAAATGAGAAAAGTACCGAAGAAATTGGGAAGCTGAAAAATGAATATACCGATGCTCAGAACCTGATAAAAAATATCTCTCAGGAGAATGAGTCAAGGCAATTGCAGCTCACCAAGCAGGAATCCCAATATCAGGATTTGAAAGGGAAGTTTGATTTGCAGGAACAGCAGCTTACCCAGATTAACGATCAAAGAAACCAGTTCGAAAAACAAAATCAGGAACTGACACAGCAATACAATGATCTGGCCGCTCAAAAGGCAGCCAAAATAAGCGAATTGGAAAATCTGAAAGATAAACTGGCAGGTCAGGTTGAAGCTCAGGCAAATGAAGCCAAGGCTCTCCAGCAGGAACTTCAAACCACAAAACAGTCGATAGCTGATGAGCAGGGCAGGCAAAAGCAGCTTCAGGAGCAGATTGCGGCTGAAAAGAAAGAACTCGGCAATGAAATAGATGCACTCAGGAAGCAGTTGGAAGAGAAGTCAGCCCAGCTTGCAGCCGCTCAGGAAACAAATCAGAAAATAACCGGCCAGAATGAAAATCTGGCAAAAAAGGCCGAGGATTTGAAAAATGAACAGCAAAGATTGACACAGGCGCTCGACAAGGCCGAGCAGCAAAATATCTTAAATTCAAACGCCAATAAGGATCTTGCCTCCAAAATATCCCAGCTTGAGCAAAAAAGGGATGGACTGGAAAATGACCTGAAAGGCGCAAGGCAGGAGACCACGGGATTAAAGGCTGAACTTCAAGATACGAGAAAGAAACTTGAGGCTGGTGCAGCTGAAGGAAAAGACAAGGATCAGCAAATAATCGCTCTAAAAGGAAAAGTGGCTGACTTCGGCAGCGAAATCGGAGAACTTAAGGGAAAATTAAAGGATGCGGGCGACAAGTTAAAGGCGTCTGAGGCGGAAGGCGTGGCGAAAGGAAAAGAAAACAATAGTCTTAAGGAAAAATTGGCTGCTTCCGGAAGTGAAAATGAAAGCCTTAAAGGGAAACTTGGCGACCTTGATGGCAAACTAAAAACATCTGAAGCAAATGGCATTGCCAAAGACAACGAAATAGGCGGGACTCGACAGCTTGGGCATCATGCGCCTGATCATGTTCACCGAAAAGGCGTTCGGCGTGACGCTGCCGGATACGGAAATCGAACCGGATAATGTCCACAGTTTAAACGCACTCGAACAATGGATAAAAGCATCGGGCCAACAACAATGAAACAAACGTTGTTCAATCCCGCCGACTATTTCACCTTCGTGCTCGATCAGGAAATCCGCGCTATCGGCCTGCCCGGCGGCT
>JADFZC010000683.1 GCA_015232735.1 Oligoflexales bacterium
TGATAAGGCAATTTCCGCTGCCAAAGAAAAGCTGACTTTAAATGATGTTGAGGCTCTTAAAAAAAGCAGGGAGGAACTGGAATCCAAAGCCCGGAAACTGGAAGATGAGATAAAAAGGAAAGCAGATGATTTTCAGGATGGAAAAGGAAACAGAGGACAGGATTCAAATGGAGCCGGAAAGACTCGCCGCAGTGATCCAGATGTTGTAGATGCTGAATTTGAGAATGGTCCCTCGAACTAGATTGCATGAAGCTGATATTGAACCTTTTCACAAAACTGAAAACTTCAAGTAGTTTATTCACAGTTCGCGTAAATGGATACCCATCAGACATACCAATGCGTCTTTAACCCCTCTTGATTTTTCACCTTCCAAGCGTAGGATCTTTGACAACCAATTAATAAGATTACAAAATTCCTTTCGTCAGAAAAATCGGGAGAAGATCCAAATCACTGTTTGTTGTTTCACTTGACTCAAATCCCAGTTATTAATAAAAGTCCTTCTTATACATCTTTTTCCAAAGCACCTGTTGCGTTAGGCCATAGGTGAGCCAGAATTGGGGGGATCATGAAATCGTTTGCATTTGTTTTTTGTTCGTGGTCATTTTTATCATACTTAAAAAAATTCCTCAGCGCTTCGGTTCAAGCGATTCTTTTCATTTTTGTGTATCATTTGTTCCTTTATCTGGATCTTTTTCTTATGTTCTGGGAGATGTTGGTTTTTAAACTGTCCAGTCGAAAGGAAAGCACCGATTTTCTTTTGTTTAATGAAAGCCATTTGGGAAATACCCCTCTGCTTATGGATCGAATTTTCGAATCTTCTTCAGAAAATATCGGCGCTGCAGAGTGTTTTTCTTCCAATTACGGTAAAACAGACGACTATGATTTTCTTGATTCAATTGGGGATGAAGGTGCCATAAACCCGTTTTTCACATATGAAAGCTTTTTCATTACTTCCGGTTCAAAGACAGCGTACAATGCTTGCCTTTCCTTTTCAGATTATATTCTGGACACTACAAGTGATGAGAAATTTTCGGCGATGCTATATCTATATGCTAAAAGCCCAGTTGGGAAAACACATTTATTGCATTCCATTTGTAACAGTTTGCCCAAAAATTCGTTTGCATACTTCTGTGGCAATGAAGTTGTAAAATTGGTCAGCTATTTTTATAAAAGTAGCAAATCTCCATTGATGCTTCAAAATATTAAAACAATTATTTTCGACGATGTTGATTTGATACTGAATCAACAGGCTTATATACGTTTTGGATTTTTGAATATACTGAAAATCCTTTCCCAGCTTAATTTTCACATCGTTATGGCTTCAAAATTATCCTTGTTGGAATTACGATTGCTATCTCGCAGGTTTACAGATTATCTCGTTAATGAAGAAGCTATCGTTGCCAAAATCGGGTCGCCAAACCGTGATGAACAAAAGGCTATTTTCATGATAATTGCCGAGAGATATGAGATGTTATGCCATCCTGAAATTATCGAATTCGTCGTGGAGAAGCTTGATTACGGTATATCGATGATGGAGACTATCATAAAACAAATAAAAATGATTTGTTGTACTTTGGAGTTGAGTCAACCATTAGATGAAACTTCAAAAAACAAAGTTATTGCAATACTGAAAGCTGTATTCTTTTTTCATCCAATCGTCGCTACGTTAAACACTCCAGATGCGAATCTAATCGTGAATATGACGGTTAAAGGCTTTGAGATCGAATACGACGAGATAACTAAAAAATGTATCAATTTTAATACACGTCTAAGAGTTATCAAAGCTAAATCAATTGCTATGTATTTGATAAGACGAATCGATAAAGAAGTATCCTTTAGTGAGATTGCAGGAATATTTTCCGAAAAAGATCCCAATATCATCGCGAGTCTGATTCAATGTGTCGATTCTTTGTCGGCGAAATATACTCCCTTTCAGACTGTGATGGAGGCATGCGTTTCAAATCCTAGTTCCAAGAATTTGCAGGAAATTGCCAATTTCCTTGATGGATATTCTCGGTTCTCAAGGTACATTTCAAGGTGTATTCACGTCAGTTATTTCAGGATGACACTGTTTAGACTTCCAGGCCCTCCGTTTATGGCGACGAAAAGAATTATTTCGCGTTATGAACGGAACGTGTTTATGGGTCATGTCTATCTTTATTAGCGCCTGTTTCAAGATGACCGCAAGTTTGCTGGTGCGTCGATAAATAAAGCCGGGACTTTTTTTCGGCTACAGAGTCTGAAAAATTTTTGACGCCCTAAATATTATCGTTTATCAACTCGTGTTATACTGACGCGCGAAACAAGTAGGGATCTGACTGTAGTATCCAAACCTGAACAGTTCCAGCAAATGTATCTCCTACACTCTTTCCACATCAAGCTCGCCTGCCATCTCGCTGAAGAGATCTGCGCACCAATCGTTCAAGTCTTTTTGGCGGTCATGAGTGACAAAAGGCATGACATCGCTTTTTGCCTTCTCGAAATCAACGCTGTTGAATTTCCTTTTCAAAATGTCGATCATCGTTGTGCGATCCAATGG
>JADFZC010000684.1 GCA_015232735.1 Oligoflexales bacterium
GGCTGATAATATTGCAATATCCCATGATACCATAGGCTTACCTCTCTTTCCCGGTAGGCTGAGCCCTTCCCGGCCTTTTCCTAACTCTCACAATCGGGAACGCCCGCCTCAAGATTGAGAATAAAAAAAAATGACAGGATAAATTAATTATAACGGAAGGTTACATTTCTATGTCGGATGGTTTTTGGTTTGAGGAATAAAAAGGAGCCTGCTTTTTGCAAAACAGGCTCTTAAAAACCGATGTGTCTGAACTCTTTATAAGGATCTCGAAAGGGTGGCTTCGTTCATCGTTTAATGCCTTTCCTTCTTTGAATCGAAACACCCATCCCTATCGCTTGCCTTTTTTGTCGTGGAAAGGTTTTTTCCCGCCTCCTTGCTGATTACGATCCTTTTTCCCTTGAAGGGGAGAATTGTAGTGCTCTTCGCCCACTCTTTTTTTCTCAAAGCCTTCACTTTGGTGTTCAACTCTTGCTTCACCTGCCGACGCTCTGGCGGCCTCGGCTTCTTTCACCGGAATTCTCATGCTGTAGAATGATCTCCACACGAATACGATTCCAACAAGAAAGAGCGGGATTGAAATATAGGGGGCCATGTTTATGGTCCCGGATATTTTTGCCTGGGCAGCCATCTCGATCGCGATTTCGGTTGCAAGCAGACCAAACAGTGTCGAGAACTTGATAATCGGATTCAAAGATACAGATGTTGTGTCCTTGAAAGGATCGCCTACAGTGTCGCCAATGACGGCTGCTGCATGAACGGGTGTATTTTTCTCCTTGAAATCGACTTCAACAAGTTTTTTTGCGTTGTCCCATGAACCTCCGGCGTTTGCCATATATATAGCCTGGAACAGGCCGAAGCAGGCGATTGAGATCAGGTATGCTACGAAAAAGTTCGGATCTATGAAAGCGAATGCGAGTGTTATCGACATAAGAGCAATGAATATGTTCCACATCCCCATCTGGGCATACTGGGTACAAATTTTCACAACTGTCTTGGAATCTTCGATATCAGCTTCCGCCTTGTTGAGATTCATATTCGCCTTGATGTAGGAAACCGCCCTGTATGCCCCTGTTGTTACAGCCTGCATGGAAGCACCGCTGAACCAGTAAATGATTGCTCCGCCGCAAATCAGACCCAATATAATGGGCGCCTGCGTAAGTTCGACATTGAGAAGTCCCTTGTCTTTTAAAAGCAGTATTATGGAGAAGATCATCGTTGTGGCGCCTACCACGGCTGTTCCTATAAGGACGGGTTTTGCAGTGGCTTTAAAAGTGTTTCCGCAGGAATCATTGGCCTCCAGATAATGTTTTCCCTCTTCAAAATTGGGCTCGAATCCGAATTTGCTTTTTATTTCGTTTTTGATGTTGGGGATATTCTCGGTCTGCGCCAGCTCAAAAACAGATTGTGCATTGTCTGTAACAGGGCCATAGCTGTCTACGGCGATGTTTACAGGACCCATGCACAGAAAGCCGAATGCTACAAGGCCGAATGCAAAAATTGAAGGATAGCTGATAACCTCATCCGGGATGAAAAGGCTGCATGCGTATGAGCATGCCATGAGACCCGTGATGAGCATTCCAATGTAAAAGGCGCTGAGGTTCCCGGCTACGAGACCGGACAGGATGGTGAGCGAGGCACCGCCTTCCCTCGATGCGGTTACGATTTCATGGACATGCTTTGATTTGGAACTTGTGAAAATTTTCGTAAACTCGGGTATGAGTACGGCGGCAAGGGTGCCCAGGCTTATTATTAAAGCAAGTTGCCACCAGAGGTGGCCTGTGGCGATTTTTTCTCCGGTCTTTGTGATCACTTCGATATCGCTTATAAGCAGGTAACTCATCAGGAAGGAGGTCGAGATGCAGAGAATCGCAGCAATCCAGATAAGGCGCATCAGAGGCTCTTCAAAATCGAAATCCTTGCTGTCCTTATATTTTCTTTCGGAGATAAACTGGTTTACAAAATAAGAGACTCCGGAGCAGAAGTCCATGAGGAAACGCATCGCGAAGATCCAAACTATAAGTTTGCCTTGAATCGCTTCCTTGACGATTGAATCGATAATTGGAAGTTTGTCGGCACCAACTTTGCTTCCGACAGCAAGCGTGATGAAAGATATGAGGGCGACACCTGTAACGCCGTATGTCTCAAAGCCATCCGCCGTAGGCCCCACGCTGTCCCCGGCATTGTCGCCCGTACAGTCCGCTATTACGCCAGGATTTCTTGGATCATCTTCCTTGACCTTGAACACGATCTTCATCAGGTCCGATCCGATGTCAGCAATCTTTGTGAATATTCCACCTGCGATGCGAAGTGCGGATGCACCAAGGGATTCGCCTATGGCAAATCCAAGGAAGCAATAACCTACGATATCCCTTGGAACCCAGAGGAGTATGATGACCATCATCACAAGCTCAAGGGAAATAAGGAAGAGTCCTACGCTCATGCCGGAGCGCAGCGGTATGTTGACCACGTCCCATGGCCGTCCCCTGAGGGATGCAAATGCGGTTCTTGCGTTTGCATATGTATTTATTCGGATGCCGT
>JADFZC010000685.1 GCA_015232735.1 Oligoflexales bacterium
AAAATAATATATCTAAGCGCGCTTTGGTTTGTTTGTTGAGGTTGCGGCTTTCAGAACGATTTCTCCATCTTCATTTGCAAATTTCCTCAAGGTCAAGTTAATCAGGGTTTGATAGGGTATTCCAGCCTCTTCTGCCATCTTTTCAAAAAACTGCAAGATGTCCGCATCGATGCGCAGAGTCCTTTGTACCTTTTTGGGCCGATAAAACTTGCCTCGTTCAGCCTTTGAAAAATCATATTCCTTTTTCATACCATCTTCTCTCTTTGGAGGTTGCTTTGCGTGCACTGATGATTCTTATTGTTTCCATCCCCTGAAAGATGCATATTTCCGTATGTACGACCACAATCATTGTTTGATTTATGGTAACTCCCAAGGTAATCCATCGTTCTTCCGCGTGTAAATATTGGTCTGGAATCGATAGAGCGAAGGGATCGTCGAACACCGTTGTGGCAAGTTCAAAAGAAACCCGATGCTTTTTAAAATTTTTTGCAGCCTTAACGGGATCCCACTCAATTCTCACTAATTCGTTACCCTTCATTATCGAAAACGCGTTGAATAACAAAATATACTACATTGTAGGTTATTTGGTTTTTTATGGCAATAGTCTAATTTCAACATATATCCGGGTTGCGCCTTGCGCCACGGACGGATCATGGTCCCGTTTTTATTCCTGATAATGACATTGTGGCTGTAATCAGATTCGTTCCACCAGTATTCCGGAGTCTCGGAGATTCCGGGCATTGTGCTTCCCTCGACAGTATTGTTTTCAACCAGCCCGTCATTGGCCTTAAGAAGCATGCCTCTGGCCCGACGATTGCGGACGATATTGTTTCGCACAATGTATCCGCTGCCAATGAGATTCATATTGGCCATTCGATCTCCGACGCTTGCATTCAGGGTCTTATCCAGTGCAATAGTGTCTCCAGAGACAGCTGTTACCGTCGCCTGTCCCACTGGATCGGCTTTACTGTTGTATACCCGTAAACGCCCTAAAGCTTGAAACTGGTCACCAGCTGGAAAAGGTCTCTGGCCTGTTGCTCCAGGTTAACGGTGGCTTCAGTAGACTCCCCTGCAACTGACGTGTTGTCAAGTGATGTCTGATTGATCTGGTTGATTGTGGAATTTATTTGACTTATGCTGGCAACCTGCTGCTTGCTGGCAGTTGCAATCCGTTCCACGTATGCTGTGACCTTGTCTATTTCAACAACGATGTTTGAAAATTCCTGAAGAGACTGGACAGAAACATCCGTCCCTTCGGCGATGCGGCTCAAAGACTCCTGTATAAGTTCCTCAGTCTCCTTTGCCGCTTTTGTGCTTCGTGCGGACAGGTTTCGCACCTCATCCGCCACAACCGCAAACCCCCTCCCATGTGCCCCCGCATGGGCAGCCTCGACTGCGGCGTTAAGTGCCAGGAGGTTGGTTTGAAATGCAATGGTGTCTATCGATTTTATGATGTTTGCGATACGTGCGCTGGAACTGGATATGTTCTCAATGGCAATCTTCATCTGCTTCATCCTTTGGTTGCCAAGATCGGCATTCGATTTCATTCTCTTTGCCGCGTCACTGACCTTGTGAACATAAGCCGCATTATCCCTTAACTGGCTGTCGATTTCCTTCAGCGATGTGGAGATCTCTGTAATCGATGCGGCTGAATCACTGGTTCCCATTGAAAGCTTATGGTTGATTTTGGCCAGAGTTTCGGAAGTTTTGCTGACATTCTCGGAACTGTCTGTGATCCTGCCGATGAGCAGTCTGAGACCCTCCTTCATTTTCAACAGGGCAAGTCCAAGGTTATCCTGATCGGACGTCAGTGAAAGGTCCCGCGAAAGATCGCCATTTGCGATGGCCTCGGCAAAATCTGATTTTACCTTGAGGCCCTTTGTCATTGTATTGACGGAATGTGCAATGTCATAAAACTCGTCTGCCGTTGTGATCGACATCATCTGGTTCAGATCGCCCCTGGTAATCATCTGGACCTGATTCTTGATGGCATGGAGATGTCCTATGAACACCTGTCTGATGCTGAAAAGCAGAATCGCGATAAGAAGACCGCATACGACAAGAAAAGTGAGCAAATTGCTGACCACAAGCTGGTTAAGCTCAACCCTGAGATATTCTGTCGTCATTCCGACCTGAAGCCTGCCAATCAGTTTGCCGTCCTTTTTCAGCTCGCGTGAAGCCAGCATAAGACCCTTGGCCGCAGTTTTTGGGAGCTGGTCCAGTTTCAGGGGATTGCCCTTGTCGTCACGGACAAAATTGACGAAGGGTATTTCTGCGTCAGCATCGCCCTCGATGAATGAGACGGAGACCATGATCAGCCTTTTTTCCTTCATCTCTGACTGGACATAAGACTCGAGCGTAAACGGGGTGCCATTAAACAAGGGATCGATGGTGCTGCCCTCAATACGGTCGGTGGTCATTGCCAGCAATTCGTCAAGCTGCTTTTTAAGATTGGCTGAACTTCTCCAATATTGGATAATTCCTGATATCATCAACACCAGCATTACCATGAAAACCACAAAAACCGTTATTCTGAT
>JADFZC010000686.1 GCA_015232735.1 Oligoflexales bacterium
CAGTAAATGAGGATCGCCCGACGACGATTAACGCTTAAGTCCGACCCTTTTTAGAGCCTGTTGAAAAAGCCGGGAATCAAGGCGCGAGGAGGAGGAAAACCGGAGTTTACGCGCTGGTAAATGAGGATTTTTTAGGCGACGAGCAACGCCGAGTCATGGCTTTTTCAACAGGCTCTTAGACAGGTTCTGAGGGCAAATTTGCATTTAACTGAAAATATTATTCCGTGTAAATCCCCGCACCCACGATGAGATTTCCAGCCTTTTTGACAAATGTGCTTTTTTTGCTCGGAGTTTTCTCCCCTGGTTTTGGCCACATGTATGTGACCCATCCCTCGTTTTTCTCCCTTGCGACCTCGATGAACTTTTTAATGAAGAACAACCCGTTTGAATCCTTCAAATCGATCTGGTTTTTTCCAATGTGGTCCTTTCTTTCAGGATGTCCCATGGTCACACCATCCGTATTTATGATAAAGACATAGGAATCCTTCCAGGAGAACTTGCCTTCATTGATCTGTTTGATGGCTTCGTCATTGCCTTTCAATTTGATCAGATCGACCACCTCTTTGACCTTTACGACACATTCTCCCATCGATGCTTTTGACGGACCAGCTTCCAGCGTGACAGCGGCAAGAAGAGTGACGAGTCCAAATAATCCATTGAGACTAATAAAATTTTTCATTTACCCCACCAATCGATTAAACTCAAGATTCTTTTCCTGTCTTCAGGCGCTATTATGAAACAACCACCAATGTTGTTATTATTATTGTAATAAGTTTATTTAATTTTATCCGATCGAATCAAATATGGCAAATATTTTTGCACGGCCTAAGTTCTTGCTGAACAATACGGTTCAGACATTTGATGAGGCATATACTCTCAGGTGGCAGCATTTTCAAACGGTTCATTCTGAAGACTATGCGGCGCCCTGGGCGGGGTGTTCCCGGAGGAATTGAATTTCCCTTCTGGTGTCAGGGAACTGGATAGTGCTGGGTCAGGTTGGAAAACGAGATTGAAAGATCAAACAGCATAAACCTTTGATTCATCGAGAATATTTCAAGGCAAAAAATTTTCTGTCATGTTTTTTCAAGCGAGATGTCTCTCAATTTCAATATAAGATTTTGTTTTTTTTTAGGTAATAGGCAAAATTCATTTTGCCTCTATTTGAGCTTCTCACAGCCGTGACTGCCTTTTAAACGGTAAATCTTGAAATCAGGTTTTTGGACAGTATCGAAATACGCTTTTTTTGCCGGTATCTTAAAAGATTATCGGCTCAATTTAAATTAATCCTGGGAATAGACGGCATTAAAATTGCAGATCGATGGCTGGAATAGCCATTTTTTATTTTTACAAAAAGGGAGACAAATCTTATGAGAAAGCTTTTTTGTATAATAAGCCTTACTTCTCTATTTACCTTCGCCTGTGTCTTCTTCTCCATGTCATGCACCAAAAAAAAGGAGAACTCAGGTACATCGCGCATAACTTTTTATGATGATAACTTTTTCAAATTCGGGGGATCCTCTCAGGACAGTTTGAGTCTGAGGTCAACTCCGATTTGCAACCTGAGTCTGGCAAGCCGGTTGGGAACGCTTGATGATACTACTGACAAGGGCTTTGTCCTTAAATTTTTCAAGGTGAACTATGAAAAGCTGCCCGAAGATCAGGCTGTAAATGGAAGCGTTGACGGCAAAGCCGTCAGTGTCGTGGCGACTGAAAAACAATCATTTTTGTCAAAAGATATCGTGGAATCGCAAAAAATCGAGATAGTGCCTCAATTTTATGACGACAGCGCTATGAATGACGGCCACTACCTTGCGATTCTGTGCAAGACTGAGTCCGCATGCCTGCCTCCGTCCATTGAATCATTGAATCAGTATAAGGAAAAATTCCAGAGGGGCGAATGCGGCAAGGCAAGCGATGGCCAGCTTAGCGCAGCCTGCAAGGAAATACTTTTGTCCGGTGCCGTTGACGGATCTTTTTTTGGAATTACCTACCCTGTAACGGTTAAAAATTCAAAATTCGTTCAGGGCGATAATGATTTTGTCTATCTTGCGGCAACATCGGATGAAACGGAAGGTTCCGTATGCGGTGGAAAATCTGCCAAAAACAGTGTCATTTTCGAGACGGGCGTCAACCCGCAGTCAGATCCTAACAACGTTACAACGGCCGATACATCCAACAGAGATACCCCGGATTCCAACGCTTCAAACCCTGGACAGACGACTGCCAGTTCCGATAGCGGTTTCGTACCTGACATGTCCAACTTTGGCAATATAAACACCACTTCACCAGGTTCTTTTGGAGCCAATAATGGGATAACTCCGGTGGCTCCGCCTCCAATGCCGCCTCCACTGCCGCCGATGCCGCCTCCAATGCCGCCTCCACTGCCGCCGATGCCGCCCATGAATATAATGCCGTCGTTTCACAGCTGCTTTAGCGCCGGAACAAAGATAGCCGTGGTGCAAATCGATGGAAACAATAAAATAACCAAGTTCGGCCTCAAGAAGGTTGAGGACATTGCCATAGGCGACCTTGTAT
>JADFZC010000687.1 GCA_015232735.1 Oligoflexales bacterium
TAGTACTGGCAATTGTAAATCCGTTCGGCTTTCCCCATACCGTGACAAGCGGGATAATCTCGGCAAAAGGAAGGGTGATCGGTACCGGCCCGTATGACAGTTTTCTTCAGACCGACGCCTCGATTCATCCCGGAAATTCCGGAGGACCGTTGATAGACATAAGAGGCAGGGTTATTGGAATAAACACTGCGGTGAGCTCAAAGGGGCACGGGATAGGTTTTGCAATCCCAATAAACATGGTTGTCAAGGTTATACAGGATTTGAAAAAACATGGAAAGGTTATCAGACCTTGGATTGGCATTGTAGGAAAGAATATTCTGTCCACCGATGAACTGGGAAGCAGTTATGATCCTTCGGGCGTGTATGGCGTTCTTATTGAAAATCTCATTGTTGACAGTCCGGCTTATAAATCAGGTCTTCAGATAGGCGATCTGATCATGGGGCTTGACAATAAAAAAGTTACTGATATTAACGAATTTCAGAGAAATCTTGGGGAAAAGTCCCCATCCGACCGTGTAACCCTGAAAATATACCGCAGATCGCGCGGATTTATAAGCATAGGGATTCCCCTGGCTGTCATTCCCGCACCTGATGAGCTTCCTTCGGAAAAGGATCTTTTCTAAGAAATTGACGAAATGTCAACAGGCCCTAATGAGTATCATTATCCACCATCACAATTAAAAACCGTTGGTGAAGGTTCGCAATACATGGCGGCTTTTGTGGATTCCGAAAACCGTCCATTTGATGGAAGTAAGAATTACCGTTTGAACCTACCACCAAACATCCCCGTCAAGCAATTTTGGTCGGTAATTTTATACGATAACCAAACGCGCTCCATGCTTCAAACGGATCAGAGATGGCCAGCGGTGACCAGTCAGAATAAGTCAATGTTGGTGAATCCGGACGGCTCGGTCGATGTGTACTTTGGACCCAAGGCTCCTGCTGGCAAGGAAAATAACTGGGTACAGACGATTCCCGGAAAGGGTTGGAACACGCTTCTACGGCTTTATGGTCCACTTCAGCCTTGGTTCGACAAAACATGGCGACCAAGCGAGATCGAAGAGATCAATTAGCAAATAGGGGGTGTGAGCTGTGGGTTTACTTCTGTAGAGGCCATGTCTCGTGGTCTACGATTATTATACAGTGATTATGGAGTCTTAATATTTTCGCTATCGAAGTTCCATCTATTAAAATTCCCATAGGAGACTCCAAAACAATTGCGGTGGGGGCTTTGCCCCTTTCGGAATTTTCGACTCTCGAAAGATCGTCACAGAATGGGTTGAGTCCGGGCACGGGGGTGCTGATTTAATTGTGACTATTTTGGGATATCTGGTATATACAGATACTGTTTTTTACGTTATTTGCCCCTACTGGAAAGGACTGGAAGTATATGAATGATATTCGCGTGACCAACAGGATGAGAGGACTGATTATTGACGCAATCGATAAGGCCAAATCAGGGCATCCCGGCGGTGCGCTGTCGAGTCTGGACTTTGCCTATATACTGTTTACCGAGTTTTTAAGATTTGACCCTGATGACCACAGCTGGCTGGGGCGCGATCGTTTTGTACTTAGCGCCGGTCATGAGTCGATGCTTTTATATACACTTTTATATTTTCAGGGTTTCCTTGAGCTTGATGAATTGAAAAATTTCAGACAGCTTCACTCCAGGACTCCCGGTCATCCTGAATGCACGCTGACAAAAGGGGTGGAATGCACTACAGGTCCTCTGGGACAGGGCGCTGCCATGTCAGTTGGATTTGCGATTGGCTCGAAGCATCTTTCAGCCAGGCTCGATGAGAGGCTTTTTTCCCAGAGGATATGGGCACTTCTCGGTGACGGGTGCATGCAGACACCGGTGGCTATGGGAGCGGCGTCCATAGCAGGCCATCTCAGGCTTGGAAATCTTGTCTGGTACTACGATAGAAACCAAGTCCAGATTTCCGGAAGAATAGACAGGGTGACCAGCGACCGTGTGGACCAGGTATTTCATGGGTTCGGTTGGAATGTTCATGAAGTTGATGCCCATAATCATGACGAGATCAGAAAGATGCTTGGACAGATTCTGGCATCGGACGGTCAAAAACCTACGCTGATCATAGGAAACTCTGTAATGGGAAGGGGAACTTTCTCAATGGAGGGGAACAAGGAGACCCACGGTGCGCCGCTTCCAAAAGATGAGTATGAAAAAACAAGGGAGAAGCTGGGGCTGCCTGCGGACAGGAAGTTTTTCGTGGAACCGGAGGATATTTCCCATTTCAGGCGGAATTATGAGAGACTGAGGAAAGAGGTGTCCGACTGGGATGATTACAAAAAAAGAAAAATGGGGGAACAGGCATTTTCCAGAATGTACAGGGCCTTTTTTGAAAAGAGGGATTTCACGGATCTTCCTGATATAGCCTGGGACAGGAAAGCACCTATGGCCACCCGAAATGCATTTGGGACAATTTTGGAGCAGTTTGCCGATCATATTCCAAATCTTATCGGGGGAAGTGCCGATCTTGATCCATCCAACTGCACGTCAGGCTGGGTA
>JADFZC010000688.1 GCA_015232735.1 Oligoflexales bacterium
AAATGAGAGAATTAAACTCTGACATACCTGTGGTTATTATGAGTGGACATGCTTCAATAGAAACAGCAGTAAGATCTACCAAGCTAGGCGCATTTGATTTTCTTGAAAAACCGCTTTCATTGGAGAAACTTCTTCCAATGCTGGATCATGCTAAGGAAATAAAAAGTGTTAGACAAAAGAAGATGCAACCACAAAACAGTCAGTATCAAATGATTGGAGAATCAGATATTATCGCTCAGGTAAGAAGACAAATAAAACTGGTTGCTCCAAGAAATGCATGGGTTTTGATTACGGGCGAGAATGGTACTGGAAAAGAAATTTTGGCAAATTGTATTCATAATGAGAGCAGTAGGGCAAAGAAACCTTTTATTGCTGTCAATTGTGCAGCAATTCCTGAACAGTTGATTGAAAGTGAACTCTTTGGGCATACTAAAGGGGCTTTCACCAACGCTTTTGCAGCAAAGAGAGGAAAATTTGAATTAGCTCATCAGGGCACCCTTTTTCTTGATGAAATAGGAGATATGTCCTTACAGACACAAGCAAAAATTTTACGTATCCTTCAGGAGCAGACATTTGAGAGAGTCGGCGGGACAGATATTATTCAAGTCGATGTCAGGGTTATTGCAGCAACTAATAAGGATCTGAGAGAAGAAATTTTAAAAGGGAATTTCAGAGAAGATTTGTACTATAGACTTAATGTTGTTCCTTTCCAATTGCCTCCGCTTAGAGAAAGAGGTGAGGATGTACTTCTGTTAGCGGATCATTTTCTTTCTATGATGGCTTTGGATCTTGGTGAAAACAAAAAGTATTTGTCATCATACGCGAAGAATGCTTTTTTATCTCACAACTGGCCAGGTAATATCAGGGAACTAAAGAACATATTGGAAAGAATATGCATTATTATCCCAAATAAAGAAGAGATCAGCATGGACGACCTTGTCCTGTCGGGGTTTGTTTCAAGTTGCGTATCTGAAGCCCGTACACCTTTATGTGAGGCGGAAACACTTAAGGAAGCGAAGAACAATTTTGAGAAGGCTTTTATTTTGGATAAATTAGAAGAAAATCAATGGAATGTAACAAAGACGGCTGAAGCTATCGGCATTGAAAGAAGTAATCTTCACAAGAAATTAAAAACATATGACATCGATTTGAAACGACTGAAAGGATAAAGAAGCTATCGCTATTGGAAGAAGTAATCTTCACAAGAAATTAAAAACATATGACATCGATTTGATTCGACTGAAAGGATAACCAATGTTTTCAAGAAATGATTTTGCGGTTACAAAACTTGATGATGGATTGGCAATTCAAGGAAAAGCTTTTCTGCAAAAGCATCAGCAGGATCAGAGAGATTGGGAAGTAGTGCCGTTTGATGATGACAGATATCTTTTGAGGCAGAAGGATGGTTTTCTAAGCAAATTGGATTTTGATGTCGGAGCGGGCAAGTGTGATATAAACATTTTTTCAGGACTTCTGTATGGATTGTGTAAGAAAAATTTCTCAGGAGTTCTTAATATCGATACTTCGATGGGGGTAAAAAGGCTATTTTTTCATCGAGGAGAAATTGTATTTGCTGCATCAAATTTGATTGATGATAGGCTGGGTGAAGTAATATATCGTGAGGGTATGATAAGCTTGGATCAGATGACTGACTCAGCCGTCAAAGTTAATCGTGAGACAAAATTTGGAAGAGTTCTTTTAAACTGTAAAGTGTTTTCGACATGGGATTTATGGGAAGCATTGAAACTTCAGGTTATGGAAATTATTAGATCTATTTTTTTAACTCAGGGTGTTTACTATGAATTAAAGAAAGGGCTCGATTTAGCTCCGACAGTAGTTGCTCTTGATAAGACGACAGAAGAAATTATTCAGGAATATTCGGCCTTTGGGACAATGTATAGGGATTTTGTAGGCAGGATATCACAAGATAGCCGAATTGAATTGAATGAATCCAGTAAAGATTGGGTTGAGCCTATTGAGGGAACTTTTGATTGGGATGTTATAAACATTATAAGGAAAGAAAAAACGGTTGGTCAGTTTATTATCAATTCAAAATTGACGGAAGGATACTCATATATAGCCTTGTTTAATTTAATGAGGAGAAGAATGTGCAATGTTACGACAAAGGATCGTGACATTCAAAAGGGTATACAAAGTCAGTTCAGTAGTGAACTAAAAACAAAAATAGATTCATATCATCTACTGTTAAGAAGTATTGTAAGAGAATTTGAGGTTGAAAAAATATTTTTTCCTATCGATGATTTGCATAAATTTGTTGATAGAAGGATGTCCAGTGATATTCCTCTATTATTTCTTGAACCATCTGGGGAAATATCAAAAGATTGCATTTTTAATATTGCCTATCAAAGCATACAGGGGGAGATTAATTTAAGTAAGGTTGAAAAGGCGCTTGATAGCTTAATTAGATTTTTATTGCAAATATCAAATGATTTCTTGCCGAATGAAAAGGGAAGGTTTATTAAGAATAATTTTTATTATTTATCAAAATGATATGTCATTGATATTATTAAG
>JADFZC010000689.1 GCA_015232735.1 Oligoflexales bacterium
TAATATTCTTGTTGTACTGATCGTCTCGGGCTGGAATTATGTATTCGATATAATGAAGGGAGAAGGTGAGATCCCTCGAGTCGCTCAGGATGAAGCGAGCGGTCTACACCAATTTTTAAGAAATTAAAATGTTTTGTACTGGTGAAATATTCATGAATATTTTAAATGAGATAATTTCTCGAATTTCATTAAGGGATGATATTCATGTGCGCTCTCTTTGTCAGCAGTATCAAAAGTATTTCAATCTGCATAGATCTCATCAGGGAATAGAGGGAAAAATACTGTCTTTTTCCAAAAAATTGATCCAGATGTGTACAGAAATTGATAATTCAAGATTTTAAAAGGGCATGAAGTTTCTGGTTTGGTGACAAGATTCACCCCTGCGGCTTAAATCGGTAGGACAGAATTGATAGCACATTTACTTCCAGTCATTTTAGGGGGTGAAGTGTTATTTTTAAAATTTCACCACGATTCCAAAGCCTCATGCGCGGCCCCCAAGTTCCAACGCCACGGCTCACGATTACCGTCATCCCCCCTATATTATATCTTCCTGAAAGGAGCGGATAGATTGTCTTAACAAGATAGCTGAATGGCCAGATCTGCCCATCATGCGTATGTCCGGAAATCATTAACTGTACACCAGCCTGAGCAGCAAAATCTGCATACCAGGGAGTATGTGATAAAAGAATCGTTGCTCCAGCTTTTCTTTGTGTAAGTACCATATCAAGTGGATTTTCATTTATACCTTGATGTTTAAGATTAGTAAGGTCCTTTACGCCAGCTAGTATAAGTCCTGGTGCCAACTCCGTCGATTGATTATCAAGACGCCGAAATCCAGCTTTTTCCCAGATCTCATCAGCCACCTTATTGCGTCCATATGTATCGTGATTTCCGTCAACAAACCACTTTCCAAGTGGTACGGATAGCTCACGCAAAGCAGTGACATCCTGCAAGATTGCTCCATGACCTTCAAACATGTCTCCAACAAATGCCAGAATGTCCGGTTTAAGTTCTGCAATCTCCAGCACTCGCTCACTGAACCACTCATTTCCAAGAATGCTGCCAATATGTGCATCGGACAGGGCGACAAGAATCTTTCCATTTAAATCATCCGGAAGGCCTAAAAGGGCCACATCATAGCTTGTCACAACTGGTGACCTGAGTCCTTGAAGTAACGCGACGCAAGAAAGAAAGATTCCTATTACAATTGCAGAACTTCGCAGTATCGGTACCAGATTCTTAAAAATAGCTCCAAAGACCGTAAAAAGATCCACTATTAACAATAGTGTGGAGATAATAAATATTGAGCCTAGCAATATCATTCCGATCATTTCAAATATGAGGGTGGCCTTCACTGTGGCACCATGTTCAAAATAACGGCCCAGAACAAATATAAGCCATAGAACAAAAAGAGATCCCAAGGAAATCTTACGGGACAAATGACGTGCAAACATAGGAACAGTTGCAGCGCGCCAAAAAACATAGATAAGTAGAATTGAATATGTAACGGTTATTATTATTCCAAACATATCATGTCCTTGATTAAAATATGCTATTTAATTCAAATCCAGAAGACGATGAAATATTCCCATATTTTTGAGATATGTCCTAATGGGATGAACCCCCCTCACTCGATTTGATAGAATGCGAGTAGGTATAACGATTTTATAGGGGATTCATCATGTCTAATGTTAGCTTAATTGGTATCGATTTGGCAAAGTCTGTTTTTCACATTTTTTGTAACAATAAGTCAGGAAAGTCCTTGCCAAAGCATAAGGTCATACGAACTCTATTTATTTCATGAACAAAAAAATATCCATCTGTTATCATTAGCATTAAAAAAATGATAACAAGATGGAAAGGCTTATGAAGGGTATTATATGCCAATATTGGGTAAAAAAAATATTGAAATAAAAGAGAAATTATATGTGGTTGTCTGTTAAAAGAGGGGCTTTTCCATGAGGCAGATTGCAGGAAAGTTTAGTCACAGCTCATCCTGGGTTCAAAAATGGATAGAGCGGTATAAAAAGCGTGGAGTTCAAAGACTATTCGATATGAATAGACCTGGTAGAAAAAGTTACCTTGACGAAAATAGTGAAGCTTCTTTTATTCAAAGAATTCAAAATGGTCTTTTTGAGAAGGATCCTGTTAGTGTATTGAAGATCCCTTATATCAATCAAATACTGGCGTCAGAATTCAACTGTCATTATTCTTATTCAGGTACGTATGCTCTACTAAAGAGACTGAATTTCACAAGAATAAAACCCAGACCAACTCATGAAATAAATAATTCGGAGGTAATATTTCTGCTTTTTTATGTAATCGGGTGATATATATGCTGAAAATAAATGAAAGGAATTTTTGGAAAGTCAGGCGGCACCCTTCTTTCTTAATTTCATGCGATTGATTAGATCCTCATATACCTCTATATCCTGGTCGAATACCATATCCTTGTTGCACCTTGGACAGGGTTACAGAATTGTTTAAAGCTCGTTTATGTCAGAGATTTTTTACAGATCTACAAATTTC
>JADFZC010000690.1 GCA_015232735.1 Oligoflexales bacterium
CCTTCAGGGCACGAGATCCCGAAGGGCGCTGCAATCTGTATCTTTACCGTGAATCAAAAATCATCAGACTCATAGGCGAGGGGGATCAAATCAGCACAGATATCGGGGTTTCAAGGATCTTTGGCCATGACAACCATACCTGCTTCGGCGGAGCACCATCGATTTCATCCAGGGCAGTTGTGATCGCCACCACGCTGACCACGCCGGCAAAAAGCGGCTCTGAGGATCTATATTCCAAGGCAATTGTCTACATTGATTTGGCTGATAAAAACTGATTGCTGTTTATCCTGAAAGGCTATTGGCAGGGATAACAAATGGAAGAATCAAAATCCGCTTGCATTGTCAAGCTTAAGGCTGCTGTTATCCTTGTCCGACTCGTCAGCGGCAAATGGGATCACCTTGCTCACATCGACAGGATGAACATGCTCCGCTTCAGGTTTGCCTTGCGGTTTTGTCGAATGGACTCTCTCAGGACCATTATAATGACGGTGTCCGTTGTAAGATGACTCGCCCTGATCATTGTTGGAAACAGCATTTCCACTGTTTCTTCCATTTACAAGGCTCAAAAGATGGCCCACCGACTGCCTCAGACGCCTGACCTGCGAAGAGAGTTCCTCACTTGTTGAAGCAGCTTCCGAAGCGCTCGATGCATTGGACTGGGTCGCCTGATCGATTTGCCCTATCGCCTGGGTAATTTGAACTATCCCCTGGGACTGTTCTTCACTTGCGCTTGTGATCTCCCCGATCAGATCGGCAACTTTCTTGGCGCCGATCACGATCTCCTTCAAACTTTCGCCTGATTTGGCAGCAATCTTGGCTCCGTTGTCGGACTGCGTCACGCTCTCCTTGATGATCGTTGTTATCTCCTTTGCCGCCGAAGAACTTCTCTGGGCAAGGTCGCGAACGGCATCCGCCACAACCGCAAACCCCTTCCCATGGTCGCCCGCGCGCGCAGCCTCTACAGCGGCATTCAGCGCCAGCAGATTTGTCTGGAAGGCGATATTGTCTATTACGCTTATGATTTCCTCTATTTTCTTGCTGCCCGCGACAATACCGTTCATTGCAACGATGAGCGAACGAATCTCCTCATCGCCTGTTTCGGCCGCCTTCTTGGATGATTGCGCCAGCTTGTTCACTTCATGGGCATTTGCGGCGTTACGTTTGACCATCGATGAAAACTCCTCCATTGAGCTTGAGGTCTGCTCAAGCGATGCCGCGCTTTCGTTGGCCGCTTCCGAAAGCTTCTGGCTGGCAAGGTTCAGCTGCTCGGTGGCAAGCCCCATTTCATGGCTGGCGTTTTGAAGCATCTGGGAGACTCCAAGTATCGGATTCGCAATGCTCCTTGAAATGAGGACTGCGATTATTCCGCCCAGTATGACCGAGACAAGTATTCCGGCAATAGTCACGAGCAGTACAAAATTCAGTGATGTTCTGCTTTTGCTGGAAATCGCCTGGGTTTCACTTATGCCTGACTTTGAGACAAATTCCGCTGCCTTGACGACTTCGTTCGCGGTTTGACCGCGTTTTTTGTTAAGCGCCTGCAAATTTTCAGCGGTCGCAATCAACCTCTCTGCCGCTTCCCGATAACCTATAGTTGCCTTATCGAGCTTGCTTATCCTTTCCAAATCCTGCGCTGCATGCGTGATAGCTTTCAGTTCTCCCAGCATGCGTTTGATCTTGTCGAAGTTTGGAAGAACCTCCTTCAAATATTTGAAATCGCTTTCAGACTGACTGACAAGATTTGCAATGTGTATTGAATTTCCAAGATCGATAATGTCATTCATCTCCTTGACCTTGTTAATTCGCTCTACAATTGCTTCTTTCGTTATGGATCGGTCATAGACTTCAGCTTTTGCCTTTTTGTTCTGGCCTTCAAGGTAGCTGCTGATCTCACTTACAAAGGTATTGAACATCCTGTCCATCTCTGAATTAGAATCTTTCATGGCGCTAATAGCCTTGACCGTTTCGTTAGCAAGTTGTCTGTATTCAGTAGCAAGAGTGCCGGCTTTTTCAGCATTTTCCTTGAGCTGCTTCAAATTCGAGTATTTTTCTCCGAGGCTTATCGCATCTTTTATGCTTTTCTGAACATTATCCAGCTTTTCCAACCCCTCCTTTAAGTAGGTCTCATCACGGCTGAATACATATCCCCTCATTGCATACATCGTCTCCAGGGAGCTTCTTTCCACGTCGTTTGTGATGCTTACCGACGGCATGTATTCGTTGACAAGCGATGTAAAAGAAGATTCAACCCACTTCATTGTCAGGACCGATGCTATACCCATGATCAGCATGAGCATAAGGATAATTCCAAATCCAGCCCATATTCTATAAGATAATTTCATATTGCCCATCATAATTCACTCCCCCTGTCACATAAAAAAAATCTTCTTTGGGTTGATAAGCTCCATGCTCTTACTTTTCCACCCACGTAAGGTTGATATCGGCCGGTTTCTTTTGAACTTTAGGGGGACTCTGCAAAATATTGACGGTAGATGTAGAAGTCAACTAAATTCTTCCTGATGAAAAC
>JADFZC010000691.1 GCA_015232735.1 Oligoflexales bacterium
ATCGTGAGATAATAAAGATCGGCCCTTTTTGTTCAGGCAAAAGCGATAAAGGCGGCATCCTTGTATGCGAACTTTCGCCATCGGCAAAGGGCAACATGCTTATTGAAGCCGTCACAAAGGATAAAAAGCAGAACAGAAGCATCACATACAGTTCGGTAAACATATATGAAAAAGCTGAAGACTGGCAGACGCAGGAAGATGATGACAGAATGGACCTCATACCTGAAAGGAAAAGATATGAACCCTCTGAGACAGCTGTGTTCAAGGTGGGGATGCCGTTCAGGGAGGCGACTGCGCTAATAACGGTCGAACGGGAAGGCATAATGGATGCTTTTGTACGGAGACTTTCAGGCGACAATCCCCTCGTTGAAATTCCCGTAAAGCCCGAATATGCGCCCAACGTCTATGTATCGGTCCTTGCGCTCAGGGGACGCCTTGGAGAACCAGTGCCTACAGCAAGGATAGACCTGGGAAAACCGTCTTACAAGCTGGGTATTGCCGGGATTACCGTAGGCCAGAGGGCGCATGAGCTTAAAGTCTCTGTGGCTTCTGACAAGGATGTCTATAAGGTCAGAGAAAAGGTGCATGTAAAGATTCATGTGGAAAGTGCAAATAAAAGCCCGCCTGGCCGGGGAAGTGAAGTCATCGTGGCTGCTGTGGATGACGGGCTTCTGCAGCTCAGGCAAAATGAAAGCTGGAATCTGCTTGACGCCATGATGGCAAAGCGGAGCTATCAGACAGAGAACTCCATAACCGAGATGCATGTGATAGGAAAGCGTCACTTCGGGTTAAAGGCGCTTTCGCACGGCGGCGGAGGCGGGATGGGCATGACACGGGAACTTTTCGATGCCCTCATATACTGGAATGCCAGGATCCCTCTGGACAGCAGCGGAAATGCCAACGTTGAAATTCCGCTGAATGATTCGATAACATCTTTCCATATTGAAGCCATAGCCTCAAGCGGCCTTGACAAATTCGGCAGCGGTAGCGCGCTGGTTCGCACAACGCAGGATATAATGGCGTTTTCGTCCATGAGCGCCCTTGTCAGGGAAAAGGACAGATTCAACGCTGAATTCACAATCAGAAACAATACGTCAGACCCGCTTGATCTTATGTTGCATCTGACCGCGGGCCCGTCCATCGGTGAACTTCCGGATAAGCGGATGAAAATCGCCGGGGGAGAGTCGCAGGTTGCAGGCTGGAAGATTACCGCGCCGGAAAGGATTGCGAATATTGAATATGAACTCACAATAAAAGCCGAAAGTGGAAAGTCCGGCGACAAAATAAGGGTTACCCAGAAAGTGGCGCCAAGGTATTTGCAAAGGGTCTATCAATCTATGATGAGTCAGATTGATGGAGAGCTGAAACTGGATCTGAAAACAGCTGAAGATGCACTTCCCTCAAAGAGTGAAATTGATATTACCGTGGACAGAGCCCTCGCAGGAGGACTTTCCTCAGCAAGGGAATATATGACATCATATCCTTATGCATGCTTTGAGCAGGAGATATCCCGCGCAGTTGTGCTCGACGACAGGGAACTATGGGACAAAAAGATGGCAGTCCTTCCGACTTTCATGGATAAGGACGGTCTTGTCAAGTACTTTCCTTCGCAAGAGCTAGGTTCTGAAACCCTGACATCATATCTGCTTTCGGTATCTGACGAGGCAAATTTGAAAATTCCTGATACATACAGGATTGCGATGCTGGAAGGCCTTGGAAAATTTGTAACGGGCAAAGTTCTGAGGATGCAATCTCTTAAGACGGCTGATCTTGCCTTGAGGAAAATTGCCGCAATAGAAGCGTTGTCGCGCTACGGGAAAGCCGAAGCCGGCATGTTGACGCCAATAGACATCAATTTAAACCTGTGGCCAAGTTCCGCGGTGATCGACTATCTGAGCATAATGAAGAGAATCCAGGGGATGGCAGACCGTGCGGAAAGAATGAGCCAGGCTGAAAACATAATTGGGGCCAGGCTAAATTTTACGGGAAGCTCTCTGACGTTTTCTTCCGAAGAGAGGGACCGGCTTTACTGGCTGATGGTATCGCCTGACGTCAACATCGCCCGCCTCCTGCTTGTTGCCATGGAACTACCTGGATGGAAAGACCGCATTGGCGTAATAGCCGGAGGGGTTCTTTCAAGGCAGGTTGCGGGGCATTGGGATCTGACAAATGCAAACAGTTGGGCCATGCTTGCCATCAGGAAGTTTTCGAGGCAATTTGAAAAAGATCCAGTTGGCGGCAGGACATCGCTTTCCCTCGCAAATACCAAAGTTTCCGTTGACTGGTCAGGCGATTCGGAAGGCGGGAGATGGAGTCTGCCTCTGCCGGACGGGTCTTCCCGTTTAATGATAAGGCATGAGGGTACGGGAAAACCGTGGGCCGTGATCCGGAGCAGGGCTTTCATCCCTCTGAAAAAGCCGATTTTCAAAGGTTTTGAGATTAAAAAGACCATTACGGCCGTCGAAAGAAAGAGCGACGGGAAATGGACAAGGGGCGACATGCTTCATGTGAGGCTTGATCTTTCCT
>JADFZC010000692.1 GCA_015232735.1 Oligoflexales bacterium
CAATTTCGATTGCTTTGTATCTTCTGGCAGGATGCTCAAAAAACGCTGAAAAATCTGAAGGATCGGGCGACGGTTCGCAGCGCCCCGAAACAGCCGTAGTGCAGGGATCGCTTATAGTACCGAGCGGTTCCACATCTGAAAAAATGGGAGACAAGAAGGTGACGCTCATGGACGAGAGCGGAAACAACCTGGGAGAAGGAACTACCACTCCGAACGGCACCTTTGCCATTCAGATAGGCAGCGGTGCTGCCAAGTTCCGGCTTGCCGAAGGGACCAAGACACAGATTCCCCCATTTGTTTATATCAAATCTCTCTTTCTGGACAGTACCGCAAGCTCCAAGACCGCACTTGGTGTTAAAGACTCATTTATGATCGATTCCACAAAACAGACCATGGAAAATGGCACACCAACATTCAAGAGCGGCGATCACACCATCGCAAAGGTGGGCGCCATCTACGGGAAAATAACCCTTGAGACAAACGAGAGTCCCATAGGCATCGATATTTATGTCCCGGGAACGACCCATATAGCAAAGACCGACGGGAATGGGACTTTTCTTCTTGGATTTCTCCCTCGCGGCAACCACACCATAAGGGCTGACAAGGATGGCTATGGTTCGCTGGAGTGGTCGAATGTTCTCGTCAAGAACCAGCAGACGACCGATATCGGCGAGGCAAAGATGCGAATCTCATCGGGACCGCGCGTTGCCTCCTTTACCCTTTCCGATGGAACAAATATCGCCCTTTCAGCCAGCATAAAGCTCAAGATCGAGCTGAGAGGCGCCACGAGGTACAGGGTGAGCGAGCTTTCCGACTTCCGTGATGCATCTTATCAGCCCGTTGATGTCAATGCAGCATCAATGACAGTGCCCTTTACGATCGGCGGCAGCGACGGGACAAAGACAATTTACCTTGAGGCCACCGACAGCAACGGCCTTTCCGCCTCATCCTCCCTGGAGGTGATCTTTGATACAAAGGTTCCTACTGCCCCGACTTTTTATATAAAGAGCTCAGGAGCCCAGAATGGATATTCCAATACCACATCACCCTCGCTCTTTGTCTCCTCATGCGATGACATCACCTATCTGCTTCTGACTGAAAACGCCGATACGAAACCTGCTTCAGCGGATATCACTCTCTCCTGCCCTTTGGCGCTGACAACCGGTGTTCCCGTAACCATCAGTTCGCAAGACGGGACAAAGAATGTCTACCTGTGGGTCAAGGACAGGGCGGGGCAGGTCAGTGCCGCAGCCAATGCCGGCACGGTGAAACTTGATACGGTGGCGCCAACGCTGACCGTGACGCCGGATGCCAGGGCATACAACGAGACCATCTCTGTGAGCGCCACGGCCGGGACAGAAGTGAATGTTTATTACACCTTTGATCTTACGACACCTACGGCTCTTTCCCCCATGGTGCCATCGACCGGCAAGCTCGTACTTGCTTCGGCCGCGACCATAAAGCTGATCGCCATCGATTATGCGGGAAACAGTTCGAGCGTAGTCGAACGCACCTACTCCATCGACCGAGATGCCCCGATACTGGCATCCATCACCCTTACAAGCGGGAGCAGCCTTACCAACTCGACATCCGTACCCCTAACGCTCTCATGCCAGAGTGCAACATATATGGCACTTGCCGAGACGGCGAGCGACCTGGCTTCATCCAGCAGCTGGGTTGCCTATAGTGCCAGCTATACCCATACGCTTTCCAACACGACAGAGGGGACAAAAACCATTTATGTCAAATTTCGTGACGATGCCTATAACATTATCGGAGGCAACGGGGATTACAGCGTCAGTTTCACCCTCGACACTACCGCTCCCGCATCCGGCTATATAACCCTGCAGAATCCTGAAAGCCCGACAGGGGCCTTCAACGCTCCACTGGCATGGACTCACACATATGAAAACGAAAGCAACATGACATTCTATGTAGAAGTTTTTGATTCTGCAGGTTACGCAAGCGGTGAATACAGCGGAACAGCGTTGAGACAGTTGAGCACGACAGCAAACAGCATTATGATATCCCCGCCGCTTGACACTGCCGGAACATATTATTGGCGGGTACAGCCTGCGGATGCAGCGGGCAACAGAGCCAGCTTCTGGGTCACTTCGGGGGATGCAAAGAAGATTCAGATCAAACAGTTTGCGACCGCCTACATGTCAAAGAAGGACCTGTACGGGGATTCAAGCAAGGATCAATATTTCGCCAGATCGATGGTGAGTCTCGGGAACAATGTGATAGCCTATTCGATCCTGGATACCGATTACGCAGGATTGTCCCAGTCCTGCTACAATTGCGGAGCCGTGAAAATCTACAATTACAGCACAAACACGCTCCTTGCAACCCTGACCGAATATCTGAACAAGGAAAATGGCTATGGCCACAAGCTCATAACCTGCGATCTTGTAGATGGAGGAAACCCCGAGCTGGTTGTTACCGCCCCGGGATATGTTGCTACAAAGGACGGAATCCAGTATCGCAGGGCCGGTGCAATATTTGTTTATGATACATCCAC
>JADFZC010000693.1 GCA_015232735.1 Oligoflexales bacterium
CACTCTTGTTCACATCAAGACAAGGGAAAATCCGCTTTTCCATCAGTTTTCTGTCAAGATGCACTTCGGCGTTACCCGTACCCTTGAATTCCTCAAAGATAACCTCGTCCATCCTTGATCCCGTTTCAATCAGGGATGTGGCAATTATTGTAAGGCTGCCGCCCTCTTCAATGTTGCGGGCAGCGCCGAAAAAGCGTTTCGGCTTGTGAAGGGCATTGGAATCAACTCCGCCTGAGAGAATCTTTCCGCTCGGGGGAACCACGCTGTTATAGGCTCGAGCCAGACGTGTGATGGAATCGAGAAGGATGATAACATCTTTTTTGGTTTCAACAAGACGTTTGGCCTTTTCCAGAACCATTTCAGCAACTTGGACGTGGCGAATGGCTGGTTCGTCAAAGGTTGAACTCACAACCTCACCCTTAACGCTACGCTGCATATCAGTTACTTCCTCAGGCCGTTCGTCAATTAGCAGGACAATAAGAATCGCTTCGGGATGGTTTTTCGTAATCGCATGGGCAACATCCTGCATAAGAACTGTTTTGCCTGCCCTGGGAGGGGCAACAATAAGACATCTCTGGCCTTTTCCGATGGGCACCAGCAGATCAATAACCCTGGTAGACATGTTCTTGGGCTCATATTCCAGATTGAATTTCGAATTGGGATATAAAGGGGTAAGATTGTCAAAGAGGATCTTCTCCTTTAGATGGTCGAGCGGTTCCCCGTTCATGGTATCCACCTTGAGAAGAGCGAAATAGCGTTCGCTCTCCTTGGGGGAGCGGACCTGTCCGGTTATGGTGTCGCCGGTTCTAAGACCAAAGCGCCTTATCTGGGAAGGTGAAACATAGATATCGTCAGGGCCAGGCAGATAGTTGTAATCAGGGGAACGCAGGAATCCGAATCCATCAGGAAGAATTTCCAGAACACCGTCAGCGTATACGGCACCGTTTTGTTCCACAGACTTCTGGAGAATGGTGAATATAAGTTCCTGTTTGCGCAGACCGGCTGCATTTTCGATCCCCAGATCCGTACCGAGTTTTGTCAGTTCCTCGATCTTTTTTTCCTTGAGTTCCTTTATATTCATAATGCTCCTTCTCAGGACGTTATAGTATTCAAGCGGTGTGACAACAGTGACATGTGCCTCGCCTCTTGAAGTCAGGGTGTTTCCAAGTTCGTCGTTCAGCTGGAAATATAGATTACTAACCGGTTCAAACGGAACATTCATGACAAGATAACTGTCAAATGCCCCTTCTCCGATGTTGGAAATAAAGGGCATCTGTCTTGTGTCATAAACCGTCCTGTCTATCTGGTAGGATGCATAGACATTGCTGGTAATTGCCAACAGGCTCAGCAGAACCACAATTGATTTTTTCATTCTTTTCTCCTTCATTCATTTATTGGTGGTTATTAATATGAAAAATAGTCGCGATAGAGCATTCCGTCGTCGTAGCCGGTAAGATAGCATTTGTTCAGCTTGTTGTCACAGCAGTCCATGGTTGCAACCATGTTGTTTTTGCCGTCGTTTTTCCCGCGACGATACTCTGAAACACAGCGGTTTCCGACCTTGTCAGCGCGCCCGAACCTGGCATAAAAGTCAAGCAGCGCCTGACCGTAGTTGTAACCGGCATTTGAGCAATCACTTGGAGAATATAGAATGCGTTCGCTTGAAACCAGTCCGTCATTTTTTGCCTTGTTGAACGAGCTGCGGCAGTTCATTTCCGAAGGAATGGGAAGCACCTCACGGGCAATTCTTTTGCCTTCGCTCACGCCAAGCCTGTAGCAGACAGGGTCTAAAAAAGGATCGAACTCATCTGATTGGGCAAGGCCAAGAAAGCCATCACCCAAGCCAAGTCCGTAGCTGTCATGTCTGTAATTGCGGTCACAGAAGTAGGCTTGTGCGGCAGTTGTTATAAGAAAAAAACCCATTAGAACGACGATTGCTTTTTTCATCCTGTATTTACCTCCCGGAATTTTTTTTCGCCGTAATTGGCGATCTCTCATTTACTTCGTATGCCGGATGAATATATGCATTGCGCAATAAATGCAACAAAAAAATAAACAAACCATGTAGCAGGTGTGTATCCTTGACTTTGTATGGCGCGGGTACTATTTTTCAAAGCCATGTCTGGTACAATTCTGCTTGCCGTTACGGCTTTTTTTGTGGGTCTTGTTCATTCTTTTTCACCGGGGCACTGGCTTCCGGTTGTGTTGCTGTCAAAAGCCAGAAAATGGACTTTCCCTGAAGCAATGCTCGGGGCTTTGGCCGCGGCCTCGGGGCACATATTCGTTTCCCTTGTGATTTCCATCATTGCGATAGCCGCAGGCGCACATTTTATTTCAAATTACGAGGAGACGATTGAAGGTTACGGGGCGTTGATGATGGCTGTTTTTGGTATCGCTTTTGCCGGTGTTGCGTATGTCAGGCATCGAAGGTGTGCCGGACATACGCATCACGGACCCGCTATTCCGATTCACGGCAGGGGTGAGGGCAAAGGCGTATATGTATTTCTGTTTTCGCT
>JADFZC010000694.1 GCA_015232735.1 Oligoflexales bacterium
AAAAAAGTTTTTCAAACAATAGAGTTCCCATTCCCAGCAACCCGGCCGGTATCGACCAGCTCCTGAGCGACCACCATGTGGAATCCCCCCAAAGATACTGTCGTCCCATCCCGGTCCATGCAAGGTAAAAAGCAACACTTGTGGCAAGGAAAAACAGATATGCGGCATATGCGCGGCTGCGCGTGGAAATCCATATGAAAAAGTTGTACAGGAAGATTCCTCCAATCACTCCGAAATAGGCTCCAAGTATTCCGGTCTCTGTAATAATTTGATTTTTTAATTTTTCATGCTCAATGATTTGAAGAGGAATCGTCATCGTACTTGAAGCCCGAACGCTCAAGTAGTATGTCTTCTGCTCACCAGGCATGATTTCAATTGGAAACGCAAAACCTCTATAGGCAATCTGCTGACTCGAAAAAGGGACTTCCCTGCCCAGTGCAATTTTCGAAAATCCTTTCTCATCAGCAAAATAAAGATCAATACTGTCAATCAGGGGATACTCGCATTTAAGGGCAAGTCTTCTTGTGACGTCCGTGGTATTTAAAACATTCAGTTTCAACCAGACGGTTGCGCGGGTAAAACCAAAATTAAGATTTTTCTTGGTATTTTTTGAAAACCCGGAAAAACCTGGGGAAGCCACGTCTTCAATGGTCAGTTTCTGATCCGGATCCTGAGCCACATGGACAAAGGAGGAGACATCATCCCCGTCATGCTCGCTCTTAATCTGCATCACATCTGTCATATCCATGGGATAGGCAAAAGATGCATTAAAAAAAGCCGTGGCGGCTGCAATAAGGAGATATATCGATGCTGTAGCCTTCATATTTTTTTCCTATACCAAATATTAATAATTATATAAGAAGGAAATGTTTCACTGATTCCTGTATCGGCGGTTTTTTAATTATTTTTAGAATATATTCATTTTCAATATCGCATCACGACAGTAAAAATCCGCTGTTGCGGCATATGATCATATTGAGAGGACTTATTTAAATATTTTGTAATTTACCCAAATTTATCTTTCCGGGAAGCTGTATTCTTTCGGACCGAAATTCCATCGCCGATAATTCCAGACCCACTGCTCAGGGTAGGTTTTTATTACTTGTTCAATTTCAGCCGCCAGTATCTGGGTAATGATGGTTTCGTCCTTAATACGATGATCTGATTCAATAAGTTTCATGCTGATTATTCTGTATCTGCTCAGTCCCGTTCTGATGCAGAAAATTCCTATGATAGGGCAATTTGAAAGCAGCGATATCTGCGCGGGACCTCTAACATACTCTGTGGGATGACTAAAAAATTCAACAATCACACCTCTTTTTTTCGAGGGCTTCTGATCCATTACAAAACCAAGGCTGTGCCCTTTTTCGAGAGTTTCAAGCATCTGACCGTAAAGATCCACGGTGTCGGTCCAGATCAGCGAGGCGTTAAGCTTTCGCCTTGTAGTATCAAGAACTCTCGTTACAGCTTTGATCTTGGATGGTTTGGCAAGTGCGGTAAATGTTCTTCCGGTGGCAAGTGCAATGTAATATCCAATCAATTCCCAGCACCCTATGTGCCCTGAAATGAAAATAATGCTTCTTGCCTTCTCATAGACGCGCTCTACAAGATTTTTGAATTCATCAAAACCTTCAATTTCAATATTTCCAGGTCTGTATATGGCCGTAATTGATTCCAGGTTCGAGATAATTTGATGACGCATCACCTGCTTCTGAAATATCATCGAAAATTCCGAATCCTTAGACAACCCATAAATTGCCGCGATGTTGGTGGCTATTCGTCCAAA
Source organism: Oligoflexales bacterium (assembly GCA_015232735.1). Next base: position 1,787 of record JADFZC010000694.1, read on the forward strand.
ATCCTTTTTCATCATTGGCCTTCCAATGAAGTACATAAGCGAAGCCAGAGGCTCGTTCCACGATTTGGGTGTCAAAGATACAATACGGAGGAAAATCAAAATGAGATATTCTGCAATTCTTGATCCAAGACCTATCCGTTCAGAAATATACAAATGTGCTTCACTCCCAAATACGTTATTAATCGAATGGCGCTAAGTTAAGGACCGAAAGGCGTAATCCTAAGGTTTACCGAAGTATCTTAGTCCAACTATTTCAGATGATTCGCTCAGCATAACTTCCCATCATTAATCCACCGGCAGGGTTCATAAGCACACCGGCTTTTCCAGCGACTTGGCCTTTGGACATTTCAGAGTATCATTTTTACTGCGAAAAGAATACCTATTACATACATGGCAGGAGTGATTTCCCTGGCCTTGCCGGCAAAAATCTTTATTAAAATATGGCTGAGCATTCCAAGGACTATTCCATCGGCAATACTCCATGTCAAAGGCATCATAATCACGGTTATAAAGGAAGGGACGGCATGAGTGAAATCTTCAAAATCCAGATCCTTGATCGATGTCACCATGAAGAGGCCGACTATTATCAGCACGGGAGCCGTAGCCGATCCCGGAATTATTGTAAACAGAGGCGTGAAAAACAGCGATAAGAAGAAAAGAACGGCAACAGTCAGGGATGTGAGTCCGGTCCGTCCGCCCTGCGCCACCCCCGACGCAGACTCAACATAA
>JADFZC010000695.1 GCA_015232735.1 Oligoflexales bacterium
CAGCCTGATGGATGAGTGCGTGGTTTGAATGGCAGATATCCCGTGGAGCCTGCCCCGCATAGTTTCCGTTTTGATCCACCAGATCCAAAAGTTCATCCTCTCTCTCCTGATTTTTTGTCATATGCTCATTCCCAAAAAAAAGCTTCATCCTTTTGGTTAACTTCGGCGAAAGCAGCTTTTCGACGTCGGCACCATTCGCATCGACCGCAATGGACCATGGGTGGTGAATAATCTTCGCCGCACGAATAGGCCAGCGCTGTTGGAAAGTCAAGTTCAATAGCCAGATTGACAATCTGTACCTTGGTCATATGCCTGAATGGACTGAGTACTTTTATATTCGTCGAATAGATATCGTTATAGACATTGTAGACTTTTTCGATAGAGGCGTCCTCTTCATCCTTATATTCGGCATTATCGGAAATATAGCCGGTGAGGAGTGTATCGATTCTGAGATGTTCACAGTGGGCCATTGCCAGGATCTGCATAGCCACTTTCCATCCCGGTACATACCCATAGTTGTCTGTTACCTTGATGCGTTCAGGAGCGTACATTCTGATCTTGACTATTTTACTTTGCAGTTTGTAATAATGCAGGGTTGATTTTATTGCAATAAGGGCTTTGTCCTGCATGTAGGACTTGTCATCAAAACAGATCGGTGTCACATCCTTTCCCTCTTTTAGAAGGGCGGCAACAAGTACGGAACTATCGAGTCCGCCACTCATCATTACCGCGACGCGGTTGGGCAGGTTAGCCAGTTCTTTCATGATTCATCTCCTTAACGGTTTGCCATTGTTGTTTTTTTATAAGACATTTCTTGCAGACACCACATTCATTTCCGTCCGGACTGCCGATCCAACAGGTTCCACTATGTGAAAAGAGCTCCTTGTCGAGACTGTAGGCCTTGGCAAACAATTCAATCCGAGGGGTGTCGACATAGGGAGCTATGATTTGAATCTGACGGTCGAACATCCGGCAAAAAAGAGCGTTTATACTTGCAAGAAATTCAGCATCCGAATCAGGATGAGCTTGATAGCCCAGACTGGCGAGACCAAGAATAACCGTATCGGAGTATTCCAGTGCTTGCATAATCATGCTTAAATTACGGCAATTGACAAAGGGATCATCCGCAAGGTCTCCTGAAAAGAGCTGACATTTTTGGATGTTATATTTGATAATCTGGATGTTGGTCTGTTCGATGAGTTCGATGCCGTATTTATGCGTGAAATGTCTTACAGCCCTTCTTTCACAAGCAGCGCTTTTCTGTCCGTAATCGATCCACATGCAGTCCAATTCAATACCTTGATGCTGCATAAGGATCAGGTAGGCTGCACTGTCCAATCCGCCACCGAACAAAAGAACCGGTTTCCTCTCCATACTCATTCCCATTCCCTCAAACGGTCAACTGTTTGCAAGGAACCTAAGATACCTTCGGCAAATTTCGATTCATTCTTGTATCGTAACGCTTTTTCACAATCTCCCACTGCTTTTGCCTGATAAGGCATTTTTTACAGTGTCCACAGTCCATAGCCTGGTCGCCGCCAATCCAGCAGGAGCTTGCATATTGAAAAAGTTCCTGATTAATTTCATAAGCGTTCGTCAAAAGTTCAACACGTGGACAAGCGATGTAGGGCGCCAATATCCTGACATCGCGATGAAAGGCTCCTTTTAAAATTGCATTGGCTCTTTTCAAGAACTCAATATCGGCGTCCGGTGGCGATTGGTATTCAAGCTCAACCAGACCGAGGAAAACCTCATCGCCATATTCGAGAGCCTGAAGAATCAAACTAAAATTGCGGCCGTTAACATAGGATGGATGATCAGTATTTCCGGAAAGCAGCTGACAATCGCTAAGTGCATATCTGGCAATCTGTTCATTTTTCGCTTCAATAAGTTCGATGCCATAGGTTTGGGTAAAGTAACGAGCCGCCCTTTTCTCATTGAGAGCTCCCTTTTGGCCATAGTCAATCCAGAGGCATTTGAAATCGATGCCGTCATTGTGCATCAAAATCAAATAGGCCGTACTATCGAGGCCACCGCCATAGAGGAGTATAGGTTTTCTATTCATTTTACTTTCCTTTTTGCCGTTATTCCTGGCATAAAAGAGGATCCCAAATATGAGATCCCGCATTTATATTTAGAAAGACGGCAGGGTTGGAACGGCTTCAAATCCATTATATGCGATTTGACCAGGTAAGGTCATCAGAAATGATGAAGTTAATATATTAATATTGCAGGATTTGGTGAATTAAACGGAATAGTCTTAAGATCATGGGAATTGAAAACCCAATATAACGGGACACCAGAGGGTCAATTTTTCCTTAGAAGAAGAGCGCTGTACTGGAAATCGATTCCAACCTTGCCGATACCTGACATAATGAAATAATCGCCGCTTTGGAGGGTTCCATCTTGCTTGGCATCATGATAATTACGAATTAAATCAGTATCACCGGCATGGCCATCGATACAGTTTTTTAGATAAATTTTTTGCTTAGAAACTTTCAAACAGCGTAAAAAA
>JADFZC010000696.1 GCA_015232735.1 Oligoflexales bacterium
ATTGCGGAACTCGAGCCTGAAGTATTTTTCACCGCCGGGAATCGTCCCTTCGGCCTGGCTGTATTCCCCTTTGCATCCCTTCCAATCCTCTTTCTGGGAAGAAGCGGAGCCAGAGGCGCTTTTTCCGTCTTTTATGTATCGTGATTCAATCTGATAGGTCCCGGCCAGGTTTTTAAAGATCTCGATTGTATCTTCCTTGGAGGCTGGAGCGCCGATTCTGCTTTGCCCTGCGGCATCTCCTCCGGTCTTTTTCTTCTCTTTTTTCTCGCATGCAGATATGAAGAATATGAAAACGGAAAACACGCAAAGCGCAATTTTGGTATACATATGGCTTCTCCTTAAAAAATGGGAACTGTCTTATTTTAGCAGGTTTTGGAAAATATTTAAATATGACATATCCCCAATACGGGACCCCCTTGGTCATGCCGAACGAGGTGAAGCATCTCATTTGGAAATCTTCTGAAAGATTAAGCTGGATAAATACAAATTGAGAAGGACGGGTTCAGGGGGTGACTGCCGATTCAAAAAACGCCCAGAAGCTGACCAAAAGGCGCCGAATTTATCAGTAGGGGCAATATCTCACGTCATAGCAGCATGGATGATATGAAGGCCAGCAAAAACCGGCCATTGAAGTTTTGGAGAACGTAGCCGTGCTTGCAAGAAGGGATGCTGAAAGCGCCAATGCGGCTGCCAATTTCTTTACCATGATCTTTTTTCCTTTTTTGATTGAATGTGTTTATAATCCGACCGTCTTTTCATCCGGACAGTTCAAGGGATAGCTGTGTAACATCCGGCATCAAAGGCTGTCAACCCGATATTCCCATGAAATGAGTAAAAAGCAGCAAATCTTGAGACAGTTTTCGAATCCCATTGTGAAGCTTAGCGGTTTTTCAGGGAAAACTGGTGCCATCCCAATTGGCCGGGTCCTGCCGCTTCAAGCATGCCGGCTTTGCATCACATGTCTTTTCAAATCCTGGCGTGAAGCAAAAGCCGTTTTCCCGGAAAACCGGTTGTGGCCGTTTGAAGATCCAGGAAGCCGGGCTTTCTTATCATTTCAAGCTGGTGGTGCTTAGAGCACGGTAGCTTCAGGTTGTCTTCGCTGTTTCCGTGCCCATGCAGACCATCTATGAGGGGGACCGCAGATTCATAATAAATTGACTTGAGCGGAGGGTTGGGATATCAAATTAATAATAAATAATTATTAAAAATTAAAAGGAGAAACTTATGAGTTTCGGGCAGTCTAAAAAATGGGCTCTCTCCATCGGCATGATTTTTGCTCTGACAGGTTGCGGAAGTATAAAGCCTGCCTCGCGCACGGATACTGTGGAGATACCTCAAACGCCTGTGAAAAACCAGGGGCGGATAGGTTTCTGCTGGGCTTACGGCATGACGGGATTTCTCGAGGCTATAATGCTGAAGAAGAACGGGATTTCGATAAATCTCAGCGAGGAGGCAATAGGTTTTTACAGAATGGCCGAGGAACTTTTTTCGTTGTCGCAAAAATACAGCGCGGAAGAGCTTGGGGATGCGGAAAAGGTTGAAAATCTGGTGTTTGAAAGTCTTGAGGGATGGGATATCACATTCAATGCAAAATATAATCCCGGTTTCAGGGCAAGGAACGCAATGGAACTTGTAAGGAGCTTCGGTGTTTTGCCAGAAGAGGTTTTTTCCTATAAATTTGCGACAGACAGGCAGTCGGACGATTTTCATGCATTTGTCTATTCCGGTTTTGCCGAACTTATGAAAAAACACGGGAAGAAAAATGTCACCCAGGACATGATATACGGACTTCTGGGGGATGCGGGCGCTTTTGGCGGGATACCTTCGAGAGAATTCGAACTCTGGCTTCCAAACGGAACTAAACGGAAGTTTGCCGCTGCGGATTTTGCCTCCGATTTCATCGGATTTTCACCGGACGACTATACCTATTTGATGCCTGACGGGAAAATCGGATATTCACAGATAGTAAAGGCCATCAAGATGACGCTGGCCCGAAATATCGACGTTCCGTTGAGTTTTACAGTTTACAAGGGTCAGCCAAACCGATGGGACGGATCTTTTTCACTCAGGGACACGGACCCCTCGAAAATTGAGAATGCCGGCGGGCATGTCGTTCTCATAACCGATTTTGTCAATCAGGGAGGAAAACCTGGGAATGTGTCCCCTTCGGCGTTTAAGACGGAACTTGAAAAATCTTCCGAGGAGCTGGATTTTCTGGTGATAAAAAATTCATGGAATACCGAGATTCAAAGTCCGCTTCTAAGACTGCCCGGATATCATACCCTTGACAAAAGCTATATGAAGCAGCTTGTCAAAGGGGATGTCGACATAACGATAGTGGTCCCGCGTGATATCGCCTTTCAAATTCGCTATGAAGACTCTGATAACAGACCATGATATGTACTGTCCGTTCGACGACAAACCGGATGAAAAGGAATTGCGGCATGTGTTCTCAAAGGTAACGTCATGTGTCCCCAATGAGAAGGAATTGCAGCATGTGTTCTCAAAGGTAAC
>JADFZC010000697.1 GCA_015232735.1 Oligoflexales bacterium
TGGAAATCAAGTACGGATATCTTCAGAATTCCCCTTGGCATCATGAAAGCCGGAAACCTTAACCTGGCTGGAATCAGTTCCAACGGTGTTGTCATCCACGCCGGTGCAGGCATTGAATTCAGAGGCCATATCTTACCGACTACCGTTGCACTCGTCCTTCTCGACAGGAATACCGGAAAGGTGATTTACGGGGCAGAGGGAAGAGAGGAGAGCATTTCTGCGATGTCCTCCTCCAGCGACGGAGCGATATATTTGGCACACTCACCGATAAGAAGAGCTGTTGCTCATGCCTTTTCCGGAAGAATCACCAACCCCGTAATCGGGGGCATTGGGAAATACGAACCGGTCCGACTCGATCTTTTGACCAGAGACGCATCCTGTGCCGCAAAATACAGGGCGGAGAATATGTTCAATTTTTTGAGTGAAATGCCAGAATCAGCGATTAAAAGGGACTTCAGCAATATCAAGGCATTGGTATCCCAGGCTCTGGTCTCCGCTGAAAAGGCTTTTTCAGATGGGGATTTGAAGGCAGATCAAAAATCGGAATTTGAGAAGAATCTGTCAAATCTGGAAATTCACTACAACCGTGATGGTTTGCCATTGATTATGGAACGGTTGTCGAAAGCGTGTGAAATAATCGATTAGCTTGGAATGATCTTCCCTGCCAATATCAGATCATGCCGGAAGAAGCTTCTATTTTCCACTCCTGTCAAGTCCGTTCTTTTGCAGATATTCCAGGTTAAAACTCGAAAATATGGTCTTTTCTTCACTTTCCAGATCCAGAATTTCGATAAAACCCAGGGGCGAGTCATGCATGAGCACAACTTTGTTTTCATTGAATCCAACCTTGGCGCCATCTGTCATATCCATTACGGAGTTTACCAGGGAATCGTTCAGGCGGATTTTGACGATTTTCCTCCCTTCGACTGAAGCAGCCAGATATTCGTCTGTCAGATAAGTATTGCTCAATTTATAGCCATAATCTCTCAAATAAAATGAATCCAGATGATCGCCGTCCTTTGAAGAGATCAAATTATAATATCCTGTCGCCAGATCGGCAAAATGAATATGGCAGAGACCGTTCTTCGAGGTGGACGGGGAAATGCCGGAAAGATCCTTCTTGTCAATGGTTGCCGCCGAGCTCAAATCAATCAGATAAAGTCCTTTGCTGTCGAGAACCATAACCCGGTCGCTGCGGCCTGGAACTTGCGCGACCCACGTGGGATTTGAAAAACTGAACGGCTGATTCTCAAAGACCCAACTCCTCTTCTGCAACGACTTATCGGCATCGATCTTCAAAAGCTCCCCCTCCTTGGAAACCAACACCAACTGTCCGCCCGGGAGCATCTCTCCGGCGACGGTATTGAACTTTTTCTCGAGTACAGGCCCTCCGGTCCACTGTGAGAGTATCTTTCCATCAGTGTCCAGTTTCATAAGCCCTACAGAAAAATATTCATCGACAAAGGCATAATAGCCTGCGTTCATATCCAGGGCATAGGCACCGATGGAACCGGCCAGCTTCAGCGCCTGCACCCTGGTGTTCGCGGCGATATTTTGGATAAAAACCTTGTTCTTGCTCACAATCATAATATACTGGTTGTTTTTCGACGAAACCAGAAAATCGCCTTCCGTGGCCTGATCGATCGGTCCTGAGAAAGCCAGATTTCCCGTCTCTATGTCGATGACGTTTATTCTCCTGCTGTAGCGGTCGAATGCAAAAAATCCCGTTTTTCCACCCTGTGCAAGCATGTTCATCGTTTGAGAGCTTGCCGGTTCGATGGTTCGTCCGATGGTGGACTCGTTTGAGCTAAATTTCGCGGATTTTTCGCTGCACGACAAGGTCGCTGCATACAGGGTTAACATGGTAAAAAAGATCTTAATCAGGTTAAATCGGTAAAGCATAACATACTCCTGCAAAACTTTGAGTGTTGACTGATTTGCTGCGGACATGCAGCGTCTTCAATTCATAAGGCTGATAGACTGCCCCCAGGTCAAAGACGAACCAAAAATTGAAAATGAACGGGACGAAGGTTTTCATATCCGCTATTCCCACAAAAAGCCGTTCCTTCTCCCCCACTGAATTGTATGAATCAGACAGATTTTCCTCGATTTTGCCATATCCCAGATTCAGTGATCCTGAAAAATGAATCGAATCTATGTAACGATTCCTTACCGCAAACGGGGCCAGCCGATATTCTGTTCCGACAGTGGCAAAACTGCTTTTAAGCGTGGTTTTCACCAGATTTGAGGTTTTGGCCTGTTCCTCGTAATAGCGCAGAGTCAAACCCAGGTTGCTCCCGGTATGAGGATAGAGGGTGACACCCACCATGGAAGTGTCCGCCGTCCCGCTGAGAAATGCGGCCCTCTTCTCATCGGGTGACAGCGAACGGGAACCGCCCATTCCGTAAACAAAAACATTACGAAAAGCCTCCGAAAGCACGGGAGAACGGGGCGAAACCAGGCGTTCTTCAACAGCAATGGCGGTCCAGGCGGCACTGATCGCCAAAAGA
>JADFZC010000698.1 GCA_015232735.1 Oligoflexales bacterium
CCTCCCGAGCCCATCAGGGAGAAAATCATCAATCCGCGCAAATCCCCGTGGGCATCGACCGATGAAATATACAAGGAAAGATTTTTATTCCACGGTCCGGCCTATCAGGGACTTTCAGAGCTGTACAGCTACGGTGACAATGGCATAGACGGAAGAATCAGGACTCAGCCGGCACCGGGTGCCGTTTTGGACAACGCAGGACAATTCTTCGGTCTTTGGATATATATGATGACAACGACTGACAGATGCGCATTTCCTGTCAAAGTGAACAGGGTCAGGTTTTTCTGCGAAGATCTGACGAAATTCCCCTATCTTGAATGCAAAGCCAGAAGCAAAGGCGTTGGGGCAATCCTGATAAGTTCAATAATAGAACTCACCGCGGAAGGAAAGACGGCAGCCATAATGGAGGATTGGACGGACATACGCCTCGAAGCCAACAGTCTTGTGCATAAAGCCATATATTATCCGGAAAAAAACATAATTTCAGAAGCTGCTTCAGATGGCCTCTGTTTCGCCGTGGAGCAGTGGAAAACAGACTCCGGCGCCAGCAGAATATACACAAAATATTTCAACTACAGGGAACGGCAGGTACTTGACAGGATGGATCATGATACGCAAAAAGTGGAGATTATCAAGGGAATCGCGGCCAAAGACGCTATAAGAAAATACCTGTGGGGCAGAGGACACGGTCTTATCTGGCCCATAGAATTCACCCTGGAATTTCCGCTCGACAAAATATGCAAAGTCGAAAGCAGCTACAAAGAGAAGCTCTTTCTCACCATGGCATACGTCGAACACGCTGCCAGCGCCGTCGTAAGCGGTGAAAGACAGCCTGACATCGGCATGATAAACATGAATAACGCCTCGGGCACTGATTTCATTTTAAATGAAGATGAAAAAAAGATCCTGAATGAAAAGGGGCTGAAATTTGACATCACTCTTGCAGAGTGGGAGCTGAGGATTGATATGGCAAAAAAAATGATCTGTCGTAAAAATACGGAGTCTTCAATCAGTCCGGTTCTTTCAGACATCCATAATGAATCGATAAGGATCGGTTCCCACTGGCTTGATTCATGCAGAAAGGGAGATTACATCATAGTTTGGGACAATGGCAAAAAATAGCAATATATGGTGACATCAACGGATTATTTGGGCATACTTGAGTCAATTTTCAAAGTATGGGGTTTGAGAAATCCTGCTGGATAATGAGATATCATCGATGGCAAAAATGGACGGACCTGTAATACATAAAATACTCGGCGCATTCGAAACTCTGTTCTTGGTGGAGTATCCCGACAGGCTTCTGCTTCTTGACGGCGGATGTTTGACAGACACAAATCAAATCATATATTTCATAACAAAGATACTGAACCGCAAAATGGAGGATCTGAAACTTGCCGTAGTCTCGCATGCCCACCCCGATCACGCAGGTGCGGCCCTGAAACTCAGAAAACTCTATAAAACAGAAATAGCGGCACATGAGTTTATTGATCTCTGGTATTCCGGAATCGGCGGATTTACACAGCACCTGATGGATATTGGATTCGCCCAATATGTGATCTTCAAGTTTCACCACAGGATAAAGCATCTTTGGTATTCAAGAAAAATCAATCCGGACCATAAATTAAGGGACAATGACCCCCTTCCGTACTTTGACGACTGGAAGGTGCTGCACATGCCGGGACATACCGCCAACGACATTGTCATATACAATGAGAAACTATCCCTCGCATATATAGGAGATCTGATAATCAGAATGATCGGAATCTACTATCCACCAATCCCGGTAACAAATTCTTCCGCGTACAAAAAGACAATTGACAGACTTTCAAAAATGAAAATTGACAAGCTTCTTCTTGCTCACGGCGGTGTTGTACAAAATACAGACATTTCAAAGGTTGTTCTTTCAGTCCTTCCAAAAATAAAAAAAATGGGGAAGTTAAACGCTTTGAAACCTTTTATGCGTTTTAACAAGGCTTCCAGGCGCCCTCGAAAAAATACCCGGAAATAACCCGGATATTTCGTATGTTACAAGACAAAAAAGGTAGCTTCTCAAAAAAGCATCGACATCTCAACAGGGGTGAATCTGAAAATCAGGTGTAAACCCGGCCCTGAAGGACGAGGTTTCCTTAAACTTGACGAACTTCGGCATTTTTTCCGCGAGCCATAATGCTACAGCCACTGAAAAAAATGGTATAATATAATAGGCAGGGTCTAACCAACATTTCGACTGAGGATATTATGAGTTCCCTAAAACAGTCTCACTACACAGCCTTTAGAAAAAATAATGAATTTCTCAACCTTATCACTCTGTTTTTTTCAAAAAGCCTCGATGAAATTAAGGACTCCATTACGGATTCCACGGAACAGCTTCTAAACACCTCGTCGGAAATGATGAAAATATCCGAGGCGCGAAGAGATATGGCTCAGCAAATGATCCTTGACACCCATTTGAAACCGGACAGCGACGTCGAGAAAAAAATAAAGTCAAACCAGGCCGACGTTGATGA
>JADFZC010000699.1 GCA_015232735.1 Oligoflexales bacterium
GTTCGTGAAATGAAACCTGTGGGACAATAGTTCCCCCCTAAGGGCGGTGCCGAAATTTTTGCTGGGTTCAAGGAATTTCATTCTTCCGGATTTTTGATGCTCCGGGCTCTTTTCGATGCCTGACAGATACGACGGACCTGCAAAAAAAACAACAAATACGCAAATTGTCAATTTATATGACATGTTCAAAACCGCTCCATCTTTTGATTCAGATCACCCCGTCCAAAACTTCACAGAAAATGGCAAACGTAACCTTCGGATCCAGATGTACTGGCGATAGCCACAAGTCGATATTTTTAAACCATTTTTCTATTATAAACCATTTGTAATGCATATGGGCAAATTTTTCCCGCTTAGGATTTTTTTGAAAAATCCGAAGAAATAATACGTAAGACCGAGGAGAACCATGAACGAGAGTTTACAATTATTGCTCAAGGATATTCGGGAAGTAGTAGCAGGCCTGAACATCAGGGACATGCTCAGGATTTTTATGGTTTCCATATGGTTTCTGATAGTCCTGTTCCCTTTGGGCAAACATGACGCACGCGATTTGATGGTTGCGGCGATGTACGTCCTTTTTTCGATTGTGGCTGGAGTGATACTCGTTTTTGCACTGCCTCAAAAACTCATGCCTCCGCAGTCTTTTGAAATAATTGTGACCACATTAATTTTCATGGGACTTATAGCATGGTTCAGATGGAAATATTCCGAAAGACGGCAAATCATCTATGAGACAAAAATGATGAAAGAACACAAACACGTAAAACCCACAAGGGAAGGAGAAATCAGTGGCTCAGAACAAAAATAAAAAAGCTGTTAAAAAGGGAGCGGATTTTTCTAACGAAAGATATTATTCGAAACTTAAAGTGTACAGGAAAAGACAGATTCCTCTGGCTCTTTTTGTAATAGGGAACATAATTGCATTTACTTTGATCATCAATAACGAGATGACCTCATCAAGGCCATGGTACATATTTGCTTTTCCGCTGGTAACTTTCTGCTGCTGCTATATCGTGTATCCGCCCACTGAGGAATGGGAATATACTCACTGGCAAAACACTTCCGAAAAACGGGAGCAGCTCTTTTACAACTGATTTTTTCCCGGCAAATTTCATGATCAGTGCACGGGATTTTCATCATTTTCCTTATTATTCAAATCGATAGTTTTAATCTTCAGGGATTCCCCTATTGCGATATCGGTCAAAAATACAGATGAGTTTCTCGTTTTTCCTCCCCATACCAGCATCTCCAAACCCGTCCATACTGCTGAATGCATTGCTCTTCCCATGAGTTTTTTATCGGTTATGAGCCTCTTCCAGCTGTTCTTTTCTATATTATAAACGCCGCCTGTTCTAAAAGAACCCGTGCTGCCGTGGCCTCCCCATATGATCATATTTTTCCCATCCCATATTGCCGAGTGAGCCTCCCTTCCAGTGGGCGCGTTCATCAGGGAAATGTCCTCCCATTTGTCTATTTTGGGATCGTATATCGCGCCATCCGCAAGATAATTTCCATCCTTGTCTTTTCCTCCCCATATTATCATTTTGCTCCCGGTCCAGATTGCAGTGCTTCCGACCCGTGGTGACGGTGCTCCCTCTAGATTCATAGGCCGCCACAAATTTTTCTCGAGGTCATATCTTGCTCCTGAATTAAAATAATTATTTTCATCGGCGCCTCCCCATATGAGCATCTCCCTGCCAGTAAACAGGGATACGTGGTATGCCCTGGGAGCAAATTCAAAATCTATGTTTCCAATGGGCTCCCACTCATCTTTTTTAGGGCTATAGGCAGCTCCGTCAGACAGATAAGAGGATTCTCCCATACCTCCCCACAGGATCATCCTGTCTCCCGACCAGATTGCGCTGTGGCCGCTTCTTGCCGACGGCGCGTCCTCATCACTAATCATCACCCATTTCTTTTTTTTCAGATTATATCTTTCACCTTCCTCCGAAGGTTTCTCCGAATTATTCACAATTCCGCCCCAATATATGAACTCGCTGCCGGTCCAGACAGCGCTATGATTGTAAATATTCACTGGATAGGCGTTGTTGAGCGGTATCTCCTGCCATTTTTTTGTTACCGGAAAATAGACCCCGCCACCGGTGACCTTGCGGCCTATCGATTGATCAAGGACGCCTCCCCAGATCAGCATGGCGTTTCCCGTCCATATCGCTGTGTGAAGCGATCTCGGACTCGGGCCGTAACTGAACGGAATTGTATCGACCTCGACAGTAATAAGTGTGTTGGCATTATTGTCTGATTTTTTTCCAGATCCGCCCAGCGTAACGCATCCGCCTGTCATCAATATACAAGTAGCCGATATGATAAGGAAATATTTTGCTCTAGCCATAATATCCTCTTAAATTTGTATAGTTGCCCCCAACATGTCTCTGCTTGCTCAAGGCAGGACCTTGCAAAAAAACAAAATTAAACCTCTAAGTTTTTGAAAATTGCATTGTTGGACAAATCGGCCAAAGACGCTGAAAACTTTAGCTTAAGCCAACTCTGG
>JADFZC010000700.1 GCA_015232735.1 Oligoflexales bacterium
ATATATTTTAAAAATCCAAAAATTTGATATCGTGTATATTTTATTTGGTATCCGTACCTATAAGATTTTGCAATAGGTGTGCCAGAGTTTTCATGCTGAGATGACTGGTTTTTTTAAAAAGTAAGATTTTGAGAGACCGGCTTAACATTGTCAAAGCGGATTGAGCTTAATTTATTGAAGAATTTTTTACCTGGAAGAAATAGACGAACAAGCGCCGGCAGAAGGCGCCGCCGTTTTTCTGTTGCCTTATCTGTTGAAAAGGTTTTTCAAATTTCGTTGCATCAAGGGTGAAAAAAATATCGTGACAGATGTAAACTTTTTAGACAGGCAGATTAATACTAGGGATAAATGCAGACGATGTAGGACGGCTGGTTGGGGTCGGCCATCCTGCTCGGACCGAAATTGACAAGATCGTCATCTTCCAGAAGGTAATATCCATAGGATCTGCATATTGCATCGGCGGATGAGTATGCGGGCTGATGCCAGATAAGGGGAATCCTCTGAAGGCACGCGACGATCAGGTCGGAAGCCTCTTCATGGTCAAGTGGAAATCTTGCGGACGGGCTTAGCTGGGTACAGGCCCTGTAACCTTCGCAGAAGCTCAGCTGCTTTGGAAGCATCAAGTAATTAAGGCCGCTTATGGGGTCATGAATGCCTGTGGTTGTAAGGGTGTTGATGCAGGATTCAATGGTTATTGGCCCAGGCGCCGGAGCAGGCTGCGGCGTAGGCGCAGGCTGTGGAGTTGGGGCGGGGGGCGTGGGTGTCGGCGTGGGTGCGGAAGTCGGAGCGGGCTCAGGAGCCGGCTCTGGAGCTGGTATGGGTTCAGCCGGGGGAGGGGTATTGTCCCCGGCGCTCTTGTTTGTTGAAGCGTTAAAGACCGCTTTGTTGCAACTTTGCGATAGGTAAAGGGAAACAATGGATATAAGGAGGTATTTAAGATGGGAGTTCATTATTTTCATTCGTGGCTCCATGACAGGAAGGTGACATTGCGGTAATAGTCAAGAAAGAAGAAGAGTAACAGAATTACGGGCAGCAGGCGCCGGGAGGGCTCCCGGCTCGAAATTTTTTCTGCAAGGAATATACCATTTCAAAACGCTAAGGTGAAATTTGCTACCGGCTTTGCTTTGGCCGATAATCGTCATCCGATTTTACTTTTGAAATTTACAGAGGTGAGATCTTTGACGTGGACGACGTATCCGAGATCCATAACCACGATGTGTTCCAGAAACCAGCCTTTCATCAGGCCAAATACCACATTCAAGTCAATTATGTGGGAATCATAACTCAATGATATTTCCTTTATCTGATCGGCATAAGCCTTGTGCCTCTGCTTGTGGAACGAGGCCTGCGGATAAGATGTCTGGGAGAACATCTCCTCTTCAAAGCTGAAATGGTAATTCACATATGACTCAAGTTCATGAAGGATCTTTCGAATAAAATTGGGCTCTCGGGTTCCGGATTTTACGCTGTAGTTGATTTCGTTTACAAGTTCCATAAAATGCCTGTGCTGTTTGTCAATATCCTCAATCCTGGTGTTATATTCCGGAAGCCATTCAATGGCCGATTTGATCTCCTTTTTATACAAGTCCGATATGGATTCTCTTTTATTGTTTTTAGCACCGTCTTTTGGACCGTCGCTTTTTTCAATGCTCAGGTGACAGTTGTCTTTTCCAAGCCTGCACCTTACGTTCTTTCCACAGTGTGGACACAAAAGTTCAAAATTGTTGTTGGCTGACATTATAACCTCCCTCAAGATCCTTAACTCAGGCTCCTATTTTGTTGACTATGATTTTGGCGGTATTGACAAGTGGAATTGTGATGGTAAATGTTGTTCCGTGGCGGAATGTCCATTTCACCGCAATGTCACCTCCGATGTCAATTACTGCGTCTCTGACTGCTGAAAGTCCAAGGCCCCTTCCGGCGAAGCCGTCGGTATCGTTTCGTATTGAGGCTCCCTTCAGGAAAATGATTCCTGTTTTTTCGCTTTCGCTCATGGCAGCATATTCTTCCCTGGTAAGAAGCCCTTTCTCGATAGCCATTTCAGAAACTCTTTCTATGTTGACACCTCTGCCGTCATCGGAAACCCTTATCTGAACGTTTTCATCCTTTATTGCGAATGAGAGAGTTATTCTTCCCATCTCGCGTTTTCCAATGGCGGTTCTGTCCTCTTCAATCCCATGGATTATTGCATTTCTTATCAGATGTATGATGTTCATCATGATCACTTCCATATTTTCAAAATAGATTGGAAGCTGTTCGCCCTCGATGATGAACTCTATATTCTTTCCATACAGTTTTGCGATTCTGCTGACATTCTCCCTGATAGGTCCAAGATATTTCGATATCGGAATTTTCTTTGAATCGTTTATCCACTGCATTACCGTGCTGATTGCCGAGACCCGTCCATTTTCGGATATGATGTCCGATTCCAGCTTTTCAAACTGTTTTGCCGTGACAGTGTAGAATTTCTCAAAATTGTGTTCCCAGTCGAGATGAAGGATATTCTG
>JADFZC010000701.1:0-1277 GCA_015232735.1 Oligoflexales bacterium
TTCGGGAGACAGCGGTTGGGCCAGCCTTGACGATGGTGTAGCTGAAAAAATGGCCAAAAATATCGCCAAAATAGCTCGTCTGCTCTCTGCGGGCAATTATTTCACATAAAAACAGGAAGCGCATAAGGCAATGATTTTTGGACATTCTTCAATTTTTTTAGAGGCTTCAACTGAACAGCCTTCGATGGAATTGAAAAAATTTTGGTCGAAGTGTCTATACCTTAAACAAACTATGCGTACTGTCGCTTTAATATAAACAGTCGCTGGTGTGAAATACGCCAACGACTAACTATAAAAAATAACAGTCGCTCCACGCCGAAGACCAGAGAACCTACCGTAGGAGGTTTCATAAGAAGTCTTTGTCAAACTTTCCATAACATACAAATTTTTTAAGATTATGTTCATAAAATCCAACAATCACAAACAACTGCATAATCCGTAAATTGACCTTGTCCCGTTCGCCTTCCCGTAGCCCCCTTCCGATAGCCGGCAGTCAATTTTCAAAAGAATACCTGGTTGGCCAGAAAATTGCATATGCAAGAGTGTTCATTTATTAGGTACAGTATGTGTTCATCCTAAAAATGGAGAAAAAAGTGATGTTCCCCGCAGACAGTGCCTCCCCCTGATCTTTTCGTGCCGGGTATGAGGCGGTAACGTTCCCGAACATAAAGGACTGCGAGGGTGACATTCCATCATTAGACAGTGAAAGGTATATTTCCATGAAACGCTTTCAAATTCCTTACATCTTGATACTATTTACCGTACTTGTCGGATTGTCGATCCAGTGCAACAATTCTAAAAAGGAATCAGGCAAATCCGACAACGCAAATAGTGCCTGTGCTGTCCTCAAATCCATCACTCAGTGCAAGAATGATACACGCTGTTCCTGGAAGTTCAATTCATGCTCTGCAAGAGGCTCGGGATCTGAAGATGATCTTGTCTGCACGCAATCCACGACTCGTGAAAGGTGCATGCAAAACTCCGGCTGTTCCTGGAACAGCTCAAAAAGCATATGCATGGGAAGTTCCTCAGGAGATAGCAATTGTTCTTCCTACTCAACAAGGACAACATGCAACAACGATCAGTACTGCAGTTGGAATGCTACACAAAACATGTGTACTTCAAGCTATGGTGGAACCGACGACGACGGTCAATGTTCAATGTACAACACCTCAAGCAGCTGCAACACCCAGGGGCAGGGGATGTGCCAATGGAATTCTACGCAGAACATGTGCGTTTCCGCAGGTGGAACAACTTCCAATGGTCAATGTTCCATG
>JADFZC010000701.1:1377-2507 GCA_015232735.1 Oligoflexales bacterium
CTTTCGCGGATCAACCTCGATCTTTCTTCGGCCATACTGAGTATTTCATGGATCTCACATGAAAACAGGAGGAGTATAAGGCAATGTCAAAGCCAGAACCCATAGCAGAAACATGAGAAGAGGCAAATGAATGATAAACTGGATAAAGGTATAACCGACAATATCATGTGCCTTGATACCCAGAACCCCCAGAAGAGGAAGCATCCAAAACGGGTTGATAAGATTAGGCAGGGCTTCGGCTGCATTGTACACTGTAACAGCCCATCCCAAATGGACCTTGAGATCGTTGGCCGCCTGCATGACATAAGGAGCTTCAATAACCCACTTTCCCCCGCCTGACGGGATGAAAAAACCGAGGATTGCCGAGTAAATCCCCATGACGTTCGGAAATGAATGATGAGTTGAAATTGAAACAAAAAATTGCGAAATATGGTGGGACAGCGTCACCCCGTTTTCTCCGGCCGCCTTTGTCAGAATATAGGCAATGCCGCCGTAAAGCGGAAATTGAAGAAGAACCCCGGAAGTGGCGGGAACTGCCTTTGAAACGGCTTCCAGGAAGCGATAAGGCCTATAGTTTAGCAGCATCCCGAGAACCAGGAAAATAAAATTATAGGTATTCAGGTTTGAGATGGCCAGGATGGGGTCCTTGACCCTGAATTCATGAAATATCCAGATGGACGAGAGCGCGACGATCATAAGAATCAGTGTTGGGGAATGTTCGAGCCGTGCGCCAGGGCGTTCAGCTACTCTCTGGGATACTGATAAATCATCCAGGTTGACATTGAGGTCCCGGGCCGTCCTCGCATTATGATCCGATGGAGCCGAATAATATGCTATCAGAACGGATGCGGCGAGGAGAGACAGTGTAACGATCAATGTTTGGGGAAGAAAGATGGTTTCCGTAAAAGGGATCACGCCGGTAATTGCATAAAGCGATTTTGGCAGGCTCTCCTTATTGGCCTGAAGCTGCGCCGCAGAAGAGCTTAAGCCAAGAGCCCAAGTCGCACCGAGCCCCAGATAGGCGGAGGCCCCGGCGGCACGGTAATCCATGCGAAGCCCCTCTCTTCTGGCAAGAGCCTTTACGAGCAATCCAGAAAAAACAAGGCTTATGGCCCAGTTGATCAATGAAG
>JADFZC010000053.1 GCA_015232735.1 Oligoflexales bacterium
TGAAAGTTATTTGCTATTTTGAGGATAAACTTGTGGGTAATAGTCAGAGTTCACTGGTGGTATTGGTTTATATTTTTTTAAATATATTAATAATATATCGATCCTTTCACCTGAATCGGCTATAACTTCAGTATTAAACAAATCCGGGATAATAAAAAGTGAGGAGACCACCATGAGGTTATTTGATCACAATGCTGTGCTTTTTCCCTTTATTCTATACAGCGGCATTTCAATGGGGCAAAGGGGGGATATTGTACATTACGATCCTTTCGATGCATCAACGCTGGAATACCAGTTTCAGACGCTTGAAAGTCAATATAATGTAACTCCGATGGATCTCTCCGGGATTTATCCGGTTGATGGCGAATGCGCTCCCTTTTATGAGAAGCATTTTCCCTGGAGCCGTTCACTGGGTGACGGAAAATTTGGAACCGGCATCAATTTTGATGCATACCTCCAGGGAAGTTGCGAAGGCTACAGGTCGGGCGCCGACGCCAGGGTCAGGGCGGCCCTGTTCTCTCGCGATTTTTCACTGGCTCAGGCTAATGCCGTTGCCGGCATCGGCAAAAGTGAGATGTTTTTTGACACTGGAGTCTATGTGCTTGGTTATGAGGTTGCCAGAAAGCGGTATTCTGAAAACGCAGTTCTCAGGATATCAGGAAGTCCAAGGCAGAATATTCAAGTTTCCCAGGAAGTCCCATTACAAATCGGGCCTGTGCCCGTTACGGTTGAATTTGGACTTGCCGGGCATGTGATATTTGACTGGATGGCATCAATCAGTATTGTGGAACTGATTGCAGACATGATTCCGCACATCAGCGTCGATTCATTCATAATAGGATCCATTGCAGCTGCAAAGGTGGTAAGCCTGGGTGTCAAGGGAAGTGTCAATGTCATCGATGAATCACTCGCGATCAAAAGCTCTCTTAACGTAATCAATCTTGAGGGCAGGGCGGGACTTAAGGGAAGAGTCATTATCGATAATTTCATGAAATCTCTCAGCGGATTTTTTAGCGGTGTTGTCAAACTTTTTTCGAAGGAGATCTATTACAAGGAATTTTTCAGATGGAACGGTTTTTCAAAAACGGATAATCTTCTTGATTATGTGGATTACATTCGAATCCCTGATGATAATTGAAGAAATCATTTTAATCTAGCAGTATGGCGCAAGGGCGCGGACTTGACATCGGCGCCTTTTTATTCAGGTGGAATACCATGAAATTTACTCGAAAAAACGGGATACTTGTCGTTTTTCTATTTGCGGTTTCACTCGCATTTTTTAAATTGGGACCCGCCCGCCATCTGATGGATTACAACACAAAACTGAAAACAGCTGTTTTCAGCGCGGCACCTGACGATCAAGTTTTAAAGACCCGACCCTATCAGGAAAGCGGCTCAAAAGTAGGAAGAATACTCACCTACAGCATTGAGTTTACAAATAAAGGCTATTTTGATCCGTCCGTGATTATCGGAGCTGAAAGCGGTGCCAGAAATGGCTTGAAATATAAGGTTGATTCTTCATTGCGCGGGAAGATTCATGAAGTGACGCTTCCTGAAGACGGTTTTTTGAAGATTCTTGCCGTCGACTTTCAGGGAATGGATTTCTTCATCTCCATAAATGGGGAAAGAAACGGGGAATTGATGAATGAGATGAAAAACGCGATGGAGAATGGAATCATACTTGAAACCGATCTTGCGGGGATAATAAAAAGTATGCGTTTTTCAGAGAGAAGCTCCACTTTTGCAAAAAATTATCTGAAATCCGTCTTCGGCGCCATGCAGTTTGCAAAACCCAAGGGTGACTTTATGGATAACTGGGAGAGCGAGGAATATGATGTCATCGGCCTTTTTGTGGCCTCATACAGAATGGAGAGTGGCGATGATGGCACGATCATAAAAAGGAAGAGGAGATATCTGAAAACCCATTCATCGCTGGAAGGCATGGATGTGGCATCAAAAATGACAGTCGCCCTCGATGGGAGCTATCGGTTCAGGTTCAAGGAAGGCAGAGAGTATTTCAGTCTCCTGGATGGTGAAGAGGAATCCTCATACGAAAATGCCAAAAATGGAAATGTTCTGGGCAAAAGCAGCATAAAAATAAGTGCTTCGCTGGACTTCTCCGGAAAATTATCTGATGATCAGATGGTTCTGACTGAAAAAAGGATAAAAAATGTTCTTTTTGCCGCGGCTCCGCTTTCCATGTCAGTTTCGATACGGGATAAAGGCGATGGAAGGGCTTTTCAAAAATCACTTCTGGGTGATTTGAAATACTCTGACCTTAAACGGATGATGGCTGAATTTGACGCGGCCTCAAAGGAGGAGCAGGCGGGAAACAGAACGGAACTTTTTTTGAAGCTCAGAGCTTTTGTTCATACAGACGAAAGTGAGTTATCCTCGTTGAAAACGGACCTTAAAGCGATGTCTGCACAGTCTGAGTCATTCAATCTATGGATAAATGCCATTTCAGGGGCCGGAACTCCCAAAGCGCAAAAGCTTCTTTCAGACCTCATTATGGAAATGGCTCTGAATGCCGCAGCGCTGGAAATCCTTATTCCATCACTCGGCATGGTGGAGCATCCTGCATATGAAAGCGAAAAACTGCTGAGAAGGCTGGCAGGTGAATCCGACAACCAGGATGTCATGGTCATGTCGAATCTGGCACTGGGAATCATGTGCAATAAACTGATTCGGGGTGAAGCGAATCATGGCGGCACTGACATCGAAAGCCGCATACAGGCATTGATTGGCGATACGACGAGGGCGCTGTCGGATGCCCGGGACAAGACTCAAAAGTCTCTTTATCTTTCGGTCCTGGGAAATATCGCTGATGAAAGGGTTCTTCCGGTTATCGAGGGTTATCTGCATGATGAAGTCGAGGATGTGAGAAAAAGTGCAGTAATGGCCTTAAGACTGATCGACACTCCGAATTCCCTTGAACTTACCATAAGAGCCATCGCACGGGAAAAGAGCGACCATGTGAAACTGTCTGCAATCAACTCCCTTTTTTACAGGAAGAATCATAGACCTGGAGTTGATCAATTCAAATACATATATGATTCGCAAAAAAGTCAGATCGTCAAAAGAGGCCTTCTCGATGAGATCGCAAGGCTTGGCAGCCCGCAGTCCCGTAAGCTCCTTTTGGATATCTCCTCAAGTGAAAAAGAGGATTCTTTGAGGAGTTATGCCAAAAAACTCATACGAGGCTGAATCATTCACGGATTTTTCTTGTCCGCAGCCTTGGATTTTGCACTTGCAGCGCCTTTTGCCTTTTTATTCTGGGCCGGCTTTTCTGCAGAAGCTTCCGGCTTGTCCGAAGCTGCAGCGGGTGCTTCCGTCACGGCGGGTTTGTCCGATGCCGCTTTGTCACCGGCAGGCAGAAACTTGAATTCCGCCCTTCGATTTTTGGACCATGACTCTTCATTGCTTCCAGTAACCGCAGGTTTTTCCTTGCCGAAGCTTACCGTCTTTAACCTTGAATCATCGATTCCGACAGTCTTTAAAAATTCCTTGACCGAGTCCGATCTCCTGTTGCCAAGCGCCAGGTTATACTCAACCGATCCTCTTTCGTCACAATGACCTTCGATGCTGAGGACGGCTGTCTGATTTTTCTTCATATAATCTGCCAGCGCCTTGAGACGGCTCATCCCCTCCTCTGTCAAAGTCGAATCGTCATACTTGAAATAGACTATTTCAGCCTTGAATTCAACTACACCGGTATCCTTGTCGACCGTGAACGCGTCTTTGTCCTTTTCCGCTTTCTTTTTTGCATCAGCGGAGGCATCTGTCTGAACCACGTTTTCGACTTTCTTGTTGTTGTCTGTACATGCAGTAAAATAAAGCGTGCCCAGGCCAGCTGCAACTGATATTAGAATCTTTCTTATAACCATTAGTAAATCTCCTTTCAAAAAAAAGAATCAAACACTCGATGCTGCACAGCAAATTTCGTTCCAGGAAAACCCTTTATAATTTGAACATATGAGAGAAAGAAACGGCGGTTTTTGCCGGCAGTCCTTCTTGAATCTGAATTTTCATGCTGATAACTATCCATTATGTTTAAGGAAAAACTGTGCTGTCAAAAAAATGCATATCATTTTTCTTAAAAAAGACGACACGATCTTCCTTTAAGTCATAAATTTCCAAGGGGCTATTCCGTGACTGTTTCCATTGATTCAAAGTGTCAGCAGTATCCGCCTGCAGGCATCTTTGAAGGCTATCAAAAAAAAATTATTAAAATTTGGGTTATAATCCAATAATAACGTGGAAATAACTCAAGCGGCATTTTTTCCCTCCTTCGTTAATGATAAAATATACCCATAGAAAACATACCTTCCCAATTTCAAGGAAATATCAGATTGAAGGCTCTTTTTAAAAATGGCCAGCTAATAGGCAAAGGACGTTACGAGCTCATCAGGCCTCTTGGAAAAGGAGGATTTTCGCAAACGTATGAAGCATACGATCACAGCACAAAACCTCCAAGCCTTGTCGCCATCAAATGGCTAATTCCCGGTGCCAACGATAATTACATGGAGAAGCTTAAGGACGACTATTTGCATGAATGCCTGGTTCTTGAAAAAATAAGGCATCCAGGAGTCATTAAAATTATCGAATTGGGAAAAGAGGAGGGGCTCAACTTTCTTGCAATGGAATATCTGAAGGGGGGAACCCTTCATGGCAGGCTTTCGGAGCCAGGCGGAAATTCAGTCAGCTGCATAACCGATCCCATGGTTCTCATAGATATGGCCATTTCCCTGACTGAAGCCATCGAGCAGGTCCACTCAAATGGAATCATTCATGGAGACATCAAACCGGCAAACATCGGCTTCAGGGAGTTTGGCGGCCATATTCCCGTGCTGTTCGACTTTGGGCAGGCATACCTGTCGCAGCTGGACGAGGACGAGACAAAATTTGGCATAGCCGCCTCGCTTCCCTATATGCCGCCTGAAAGGATAGGCTTTCTGGACAGCATACCCAAGGCTTCCAGCGATCTTTATTCGCTTGGGCTCACTTTGTATGAAATTGCCGCCGGGGTCATGGTATTCACCGGCAAATCACATCAGGATGTCTGCAACAAGATTCTGGGATTAATCCCTGATGCGCTTGACGCGGTGATTGAGAATTTTCCGGGCCCTCTGTCCGACATCATCAGCAAACTTATCCGAAAGCAGCCGGACGACAGGTATTCGACCGCCTTTGGCCTCCTTCAGGACCTTGTCAAAGCCAAGAAAGACATGATGGAGGGCAATGTAAGATATTTCGCCCTTGGAACCAAGGATGTCAAAAGAGAACTCAATTACCGCATTCCCATGACCGGCCGGGAAAAAGACATGGCAAGGCTCCAGGAATTTTTAAAGGAGGCGGACAGAGGTGCCGGCGGATTCGCCCTGATCGGCGCCCCATCAGGTGTCGGCAAGACCAGACTCGCAAGGGAGTTTCTATCCTCGGCCACTGAAAGCGGATTTCTGACGTTCAGGGTTAAATTCACGGAATTCGAGCAAAACATACCCCTGAGCGCTGTGGAACGGGCCATGCCCTATGTCCAAAAAAAAATGGAAAGCCTGGATGCCGACGAGAGAAAGTCATGGCACAAGGCACTACTGTCGAGACTTGCCGGCCGCGGCCAGCTTCTTTTAAAGAAATTTCCATATCTTTCAGCACAGCTCCCCGCATTTCCCGCATTTGCCAAAGTCGATCCTGAAACGGAGGAGGCGATATTTCTCGAGACGCTCGTGGATTTTCTCCCGCTGATGTTTGGTTTGGACAAAAAGCTTATCCTGTTTTTTGACGACCTCCAGTGGGCGGATAATTTCTGCCTGAAACTTACCAAGACCTTTGCCATGCGATGCAGGAACATGAATCTTGGCCACTCGTTTTTTTTGGGAGCCTATCGCAGTGACGAGGGAATCAGTGTCAATGAAATGATTGTCCCTGAGCTTGAAACAAGACAATACCTGGAACTCGAACTTCTCAGTGAACGCGATTCAGCCCGACTCGTTGAACTTCTTCTCGAAGAATCAGGCGAGGAAATCAAAAAACTGCAGCATTTGACCTATGACATTACTCTGGGAAATCCATTCTACATATACGAGGTTTTAAATTCGGTCCTTAAAAATGGGCTCTTCAGGATGGTAGAGGGGGGTAAATGGATCCTTGACGAAAACCAGCGTGCCATCGCGGGTATCAGCGAATCGGTCACGGACCTGGTGACATCACGCATCAAAAAAATTTCCAAAGCCGCATATACGGTCATATGCACGGCATCGGTCGTAGGGAACAATGTATCTATCGAAATTTTATCTGAGCTTCTTGCGAGACTCCGGGAAAATAACAAGTCAAACTCCGATGGCTTGACAGACACCACACATCTCAAAAGCGCACTCCATGAACTCCAGCACCATCATCTGATCTGGCCGAGCGACGATCAGCTTGTATTCTTTCACGACAGGATACGAAGTTCGGCATATGCAACCGTAAGAAGGGAAGAACTGAAATTCATACACGGTGAATATTTCAGGATCCTCGACAGGATATATTTCAAAGACGAGAAGAACCTGGATCCAAAGGTTCTTTTTGAGACGGCGTTCCACATCCAAAGGAGCCTGCCAAACGATGACGTGATACGTTCCAGAACCATATTGAAGCTGGCCGGTGAAAGGGCCATTCGGCTTTTCGCATATGCCAGGGCAAATGGGTACCTCAAGGATTGTTTGGTGCTGTATCCGAAAGATTTCATGGAAATTGTCAATCAGGGTCTTCTGGACGAGTACTGCTTCATTCAGGAATGTCTGGCTGATGCCCTTGCCCTTTCGGAAAATATCAGGCAGGCTATCGAAATATACAATTTCGTTCTCATGCATTTAAAAGAGCACGAAAGAAGAGCCTCGGTTTATCTTAAACTGTGCAATAACCATCTTTACATGTTCCAGTATGAGGACTCGATAAAATCAGCGAACCTCGGCATGAAAGAGCTTAATGTCAAAGTGAAGACCAGTGAGTTTTTTTCGCTTGCATATTTTGTTTTCTGTTTTCCTTTTTTTCTTATTTATCTGCTGCTTTTCACCTTGTTTGGCAGACAGAAAAAAGAAATCAGGAACGAGCGTGAGGAGTTGCTTTGGAATCTGAAAATCGGAGTCCAGGTTCCGACATTCTTTACCAGGCCTTTTGTTGCGATAGCACAGCAGATTCCGTATACGATCAGCCTTTTGCCGTACAAGGACAATCGCTACAGAACCATGATCATAGTTTACTGGGGAGTTGCCTATGCCGTCATGGGGCTTGACCGCTTCAGCAAGTTTTGCTACAAAAAAGGTCTTCAATATTTCAAAAACAATTATGACCCTGTTTTATATTCCTTCACCCTGTTCACAATGGGCTATCTGCTTGATTTTTCGCAAGGCCGTTTAAAACAGGCTGAATCAAAAATAAAGGAGGCCATGCGGATTTGCAGCAATGTCGGCGAGACTTTCATAAGATTCTTAAGCTACCAGGGGCTTACACATGTCGACCTGTTCGGAGGTGATACGGGGGATTCGGAAGGTTCAATCGAAAAACAGGAACAATTCTGGCGCAAAATAGGCTTTATCCCGACTGCACTGGGATGCCGGATCCGTTTTTGCGTGCTCAGGAACGAGATCATTGAAACAAACACATGGATTAAAATCATCAGTGAAGCGGGGAAAAAAACGATCGATGAAGGATTCCAAACCATAGACACGATTTATTCCGTGCTGGAACCGGGCGAGGCATACCTTCTTCTCGACAAACCTATGAGTGCCATACCGTATTTGAAAAGCGCCCTGAAATCAAGTATCATCCATTTCCATAGGGTTTCCTACATCAATTTTGCACCCGTACTTCTTTCACAGGCATACACGCGGGCGGGCAAGCCTGTAAAAGGCCTTCTTGCTCTTGTCTTTACGATATTCAACTTCCTTTTTACCGTAAGGATATTCATCCCGCAAACCAGGTTCGCATTTGGAGAGGCACTCTTCAGGATCGGATTGGAGGGATGGGGCAGAAGGTTCATGGAGAAGGCAACAAGTTATGCAGGCACCATGGGGTACATACCCGTGGCCGAAGAGTGCAGGATGAACCTCGCCTCATACATCCTGGAAAACGATCCCGAATATGCGGAATTCCTCCTGATAAAGGCAAAGAATTATTTTGACAGAAGGGGATTTTTTTATTTTTCGGAAAAATGTGTCAAATATCTGACACTGGCCTCAAAGCGCAGGTTCGAGATGTTCCCGCATTTGACTGAAAAGGCAAGCACCTCCGAATCCATCACCCGCATGCGCAATATTCTTGAGGCATCGACGCTTCTCGAACTCTTCACGAAACTCAGCGTCATCAGCGACATGAAGACCCTTCTTGAAACCGCACTCGATACCGTATGTCATATCTCCGGGGCTGATCACGCCATCATTTTTTTCAGGCAGAATGATGACTGGATTCCTAAAGAAACCAGAAACCTGGAAATCAAGGGGGAATCGTTGAAGATGCTTGCTCCCCAGATAGACCTTCCCTTTCTGGAACATGTTCTCTCCCAGGACGTTCCGGACATCATCATCAGAAAGACTTCGGGTTCCGCAAGAATTAGCTGCAAATCCGCCATCATCATGCCAATCAGGTATTTGAAAGAGACAAACGGATGCATCTACCTTGGAAGCCATACGATCTCAAACCTGTTCGACGATCGCTCCAAGGAAATCCTGGGATACCTTGGAACCCATATTGCGGTCAGCATCCAGAACTTCATCCTTCTCGAAACGACCCGGAAACTCGTCGAAGATTTAAAGAACAGCTCAAACGAGATCTCCGATTTGAATTTGCTGCTTCAAAAACATATCAACAATCTGGACCAGCTGGTAGATGAAAAGACAAGAAACATCAAATCGTTGCTTTTCAATATCAAACAGGGAATTATGATAATTTTAAAAGACGGTCTCATAGCTCCCGATTATTCACCATTCCTGCATGAGATTTTGGATGAAAAGGAGATTTCCGGACAGAAGGCGCTGGCAACGATTTTTAAAAACAGCAACATCTCCTCAGATGAAATCGAGAGAGCCGAGTCAGCCCTGAATTTCTCCATTGGAGCAGAGTCAGTAGGCTTCGACATTAATTCACATCATTTGCTCGGAGAATATCAACTTTTTCATGACAGGGACGGTGGAAATAAAAAAATTATTGAGATCGATTGGGCGCCAATCATTGACGCGAATGACATCACGGAAAGCATACTTGTCGTTCTGAGGGATGTCACACAGATGAGGAAATATAATGAAATCCTCAAGGAACAGGAAGAAGAGTCATACATCATATCAGCGCTTCTGAATGCCCAAAAGCCATTATATTACTCATTTATCAATATGGCAGAAAAATTTTTGAAGGAGAATAGGGACATCATAGCCGGCACAAAGGATGGGGTCTGCCCGAACCTGAATAAAATATTGATCAACCTGCATACCCTCAAGGGTTCATCCAGGGGATTAAAGTTTAAGAAACTCACGACCATGTTCCACGAAAGCGAGGCGAAATACAGGATGGTAATCGACAATAAACTTGAGTGGAACAAGAATGAATTTCTGGGCGACCTTGATGAACTTGACGCAACTTTGAAAAAAATCAAATCGGTAAGCCGAGAAAAACTCGGGTGGACGGAAACCGACCACGATTCACCCGATACGTTAAGCGTCAAGGAGATAAAGGATATTGCCGGCTGGCTTCATGCCATCGATTTTTCACATCTCACAAAAAACGAAAGCAAATTCATGGAAATGGCATGCTCCTCTCTGGAACAGAGGATATACCGCAGATTGAGTGGAATGATAAAGGGTATATTGGATTCCGCGGAAAGCCTGGCTGCAGAACTTGGCAAGCCTGCT
This sequence comes from Oligoflexales bacterium, assembly GCA_015232735.1. The sequence continues at coordinate 9,885 of JADFZC010000053.1, forward strand.
CCCGCGATGGATATCAGGGACGACAAATATCAACTGTCGGTCGAATTGAATGAAACGATAAGAAATGCCTTTATGCATCTGGTCAGAAACTCTCTCGACCACGGCCTGGAGCATCCTGAGGAGAGGAGATTGAAGGGAAAGGATGAAAGAGGTACAATTTCCATATCAGCAGAGAAAGTGGGCCAGAAACTGAAAATAACATACCGGGATGACGGTCAGGGTCTTGACCTTCTAAAACTTAAACGCATTGGAGCAAGCAAAGGACTTTTCAGTCCCGATGAAAACGATCCAAGGGAAATATCCAGCGTAATATTTCTAGAGGGGGTTTCCACAAAATCACAGGTAACAGAGATTTCCGGCCGTGGAATCGGACTTGGAGCGGTTAAATCCCATCTGGAGGAGAGAGGCTGCAAAATTGAAAGCGTCATTCTGGACAGCGGTATTCACAAGGAGCATGCAAATTTTGAATACCATATCTGGATACCCAAAGATCAGTTCAGGAGCATTCCGGCATATGACAGGGAAGCTGCCTCCTGAGCACGTACAATTTCCACAGCAGTGATGGCCTGTTTGGGATAAATTCAAAAAAATGAGTACACCCTCCGGACGTTTTTCTGTTTTACTGCTTTTCCACCTTGCCCTTGACCTCGCGGATATGCGCCGTAAGCGCGTTTGAGAAAGAACTCACTACAGCGCGCTGCTTCAAGTTTGAAAATGGAATACCGTAAATGCTGACACTTGGAGTTTCCCCGCTTTTCCCCTGAATTCCCGGCTGATCCCAAATGATGTCTCCGGTTTGGGCGTTCACAAGCTTTATGGAAAGATTGCATTCGAGAATCCGCACTTTGACAGGATTATCTTTTGCCATCCCCATCAGTTTGTCCGACATGGATGTCGTCATCGTCTCGGGGGCGATATCGAATTTGATGACCATCAGCGAATCAACGCCAAGTTGCCTGGCAACCGCGGGGCCCCTCTTTTTGTCCGAGACAAGCGTACTTCCCATGAGATGGTTTAAAACACCGGGTATCTGGATATATTTGTCCTTGTAGGAGATGGCAGTCGCCATCTTGTTCATCTTTTCAGAACTTGCCTCCTTATAGGCCGCGGAGTTCATGAACTTTTCCCGTCCCGCAAATTGCCAGCTCATCGCACCCTTCAGCTGATTCTGCGCAACCTGATAGAGCTTGGGGCCAAACGCCTGGTCGGATATGGCCTGGATATATTCGTTGACCGCACCGCCCTGTTCAGGTATTCGTCCCTCGAAACCCACGATGGCAACCTTTTTCACCTTCGTAATTTTCTTTGCATCTATTGTCGTGCATGAAGAAAACAAAAAGGGACATACCGTCA
>JADFZC010000702.1 GCA_015232735.1 Oligoflexales bacterium
GGCAGCATTTGCTAACTAATCTTGATAAAAAATAGGGGATAAGCTTTCAGAGAAAGATACTTTTATATTTGATTCATTTGCCTTTACGCAAACGAATCCAAGACCGGCACTGGTTGAGAATATTATTAATTTAATAAATAATTTTGAAAGTATTGCCCGGAAACATGGAGCCGAGAAGGGCGCAAAGGGGTTTTCCAGTTGGACCCAATTCATCGTCCATGCTTTTTTGCCAATTGGCACAGGCCGATTCTTTACGGGAGATCTGCAACGGGCTTTCTTGCTGCCTGGGGAAACTGGTCCATCTCGGCATCAATAAAGCCCCCAATAAATCCACCCTCTCCTATGCCAATGAGCACCGCCCGGCAGCCATGTATAAAGAGCTGTTCTGGTTTCTCCTTCAGGAATTCCGGAAACAGCAGCAGTTCGGAGGAAAACAATATAAATTCCGGTTTAAAAACAAGTTATTGTCGATGGACTCAACAACCATCTCTTTATGCATCACCTTGTTCCCCTGGGCCAAATTTCGGAGAGCCAAGGGGGGTGTTAAAGTCCACGTCATGCTGGACCATGATGATCATATGCCGGCGTTTGTCCTTATTACCAAGGCCAAAAAGTCGGATGTAAAAGTTATCCCCATGCTCAAGCTTAATCCCGGCTCTATCATTGTGGTCGATCGCGGCTATAATGATTACGCGCAATTTTCCGCCTGGACCAGAGAAAATGTTTATTTTGTGATCAGACAAAAGGAGAATGCCGTTTTTGAGGTCATTGACAGGAGGGAACTTCCGAAGGGCCGGAATATCCTGGCGGATGAGATTATCCGCCTGACCGGGGTGAAAGCACAGGATTCCTGCCCGGAGAATCTTCGCCGGATTGTAGTATGGGATGATGAAGAGAAACGGGAAATCGTGCTGCTGACCAATCATTTCGATTTTGGGGCGACCACGATTGCCGCGATTTACCGCGATCACTGGAAAATCGAGGTATGCCAATCAAATTACTACGATTATTACAACTTTTCTCTAGCAGCATAATTAATTCCGGATGTCTTGTCATTAAGTAAACTCACCATTGTTTCTCTTACCGAGAAGTTTTACAGTGAGCTCCTCACAGAACCCGCCGTGCCCTATTAAGGCAACGGGCTCTTCAGACCATCGCTTCAGTCTACCTAGCATAAGCATAGAATCTGGCCATTTGGGTATCCAAGGGATACAGAGCCTTGATTGGTGGTGGAACCGGCAGCGGAAATTGCGCCAGCCTGTCCGAGAACCCTTTCCAGTTGAAAGACCTCTTCTGACTACGTCTATTGAGCCATCGATAAAGCGACCATATCACTGAATGATAATAGTGATTAAGCTTTGCTCTATTATGAATAACTCCATAGTAGTTGTAGTGTCCCCGCAGTTTTGCCGCTGTAATTTCCCAGATTCTGGTTATCGGCAGTTGTGAGCGTACTTTCTTGATCCAATTCTGGAATTCACCAATCTTCTTGAACAGGGTCGGTTTAGCTGTTTTAACTTTGAGCTGGCTTCTGGTCGATTTGAAGGCCCGGCCCCAGTATAACGTAAACCCTAGAAAACTGACAATATTGCCATTTTTCTTTCCCATATTAATGATGCCGCTCTTCTCTTTATTTAGTTTAAGCCCAAAGAGAGTCAGTCGTTCCTCTAATTTGTTAAGAAACTCCTCTGCTTCGTGCTTTAGCTCGAATAGGAAAATGGCATCATCGGCGTACCTCACCATTATCCCCTGTTTTGAGTAGTTCTTGCTGAACCACTCGTCGAGACAATGATGCAGGTAGATGTTGGCTAGCGCAGGACTCATTATTGATCCCTGTGCTGCGCCCTTGTCCGGCTCGTATATTTCCCCTTTTTCGAAAATGCCCGCAGTCATGAACCTGCTTAGCAGACTCAGGAATCTTCGGTCATTTGTTCGCATTGCAAGCAGCTTGATCATTCTTCGGTGATTGAGAGTATCAAAGAAGCTCGCTAGGTCAATCTCCACCACCTGCGGTCTTTTGTCGTCCTTCATCGCCATGAATACTGCGCGCAATGCCTCATGCCCCTTCTTTCCCTCTCTGAATCCAAAGGAATTCTGGATAAAGAGCGGTTCATAGATGGCATTAAGGATTTTTGCCGCAACCCATTCCACCAGCTTATCCTCAAAGGCGCTGATCGCGATGGGCCGTGCCTTCCCACTGACTTTTGGGATGAACGCCCGGAGCTTATTTTGTGGCCGATAGCTCCCTTTATGGATCCGGTTTACCAGATCCTTCAAGTTGTCTTCCAGCCTCTCGCCATACTCCCGTTTGCTCACCCCGTCTATGCCTCGTGCCTTCGTTCCATCTAGGGCCCGATACGCTTCACGAAAGTTCTCCAGGTTATAGAGGCATAACAGATTGTTAAACACTATCCCCTGGTCTTTCGCCCACAGACCTATCCGCAGCCAACAGTTCGTCTGTAATTCGAGTTTGAAGTCGAATTGCGCCGTTGTCCGCTTTTCC
>JADFZC010000703.1 GCA_015232735.1 Oligoflexales bacterium
GCTTTTTATGATGATGTCTGTTATATGCTGGCCCGCCAGATGGGGGCTCCAAACAGTCCACAGTGGTTTAATACAGGTCTATTCTTTGCCTATGGAATGGCCTCGGATGGTGAGGGACATTTCTATTTCGACAACAAGGATGGAGAAATCAAATCTGTGGTAAACGCATATGAAAGGCCTCAGACCCATGCCTGCTTCATTCAGTCAGTCAATGACGACATGACCGGTGATGGCGGCGTTATGGATCTTATGAAGAGAGAGGCGCGTCTTTTCCGATTCGGCAGCGGTACAGGGTCGAATTTCAGTGCAATTCGCGGCAAGGGAGAACCTCTGCCCGATGGTGGTCATTCCCCTGGGCTCATCGCCTTTCTGAAAATTGGGGACAGCGTGGCCGGCTCCATTAAAAACAACGGTCAGACAAGACGTGCCGCGAAGATGGTCTGTCTTGACATCTCGCATCCCGATGTTGAAGAGTTCATCAACTGGAAAGTCAAGGAAGAAGAGAAGGTCGCGGCACTGGTAGCCGGATCCCACGCGATTTCAAGGCATATGAACACGATTCTTGAGTTGCTGAAGGAAGGGGATTCGGAACGATCATCTGAGGATATTTTCGATATAAATAAAAATATGAAACTCCGAAATGCCGTGATCTCTGCAAAGAAGGACAATGTTCCTGTCGCCTATATCAAAAAGGCGGTGGATCTTGCCGCCCAGGGAATCCATTCAGTTGACGTTGAACTTTACACCACAGACTGGAACGGCAATGGCTATGAGAGTGTTTCCGGACAAAACGCAAATAATTCTTTATGCATTTCAAATGATTTCATGAAAATCCTCGAAGCCGGCGGCAGGTGGCGGCTTGTCTATAGGACAAACGGTGAGACTGCCAGGGAAATGGATGCCAGGGAACTTTGGGATCAGATAGCTTATGCGGCATATAATTGTGCCGATCCAGGAATACAATTCAGTACGACAATAAACGAATGGCACACATGCCCGAAAGAAGGGCCCATTCAAGCATCCAACCCATGTTCAGAATTCATGTTCCTGGATGACACGGCGTGCAACCTGGCTTCCCTGAATCTTCTCAAATTTTATGATTCAGATGAAGGCATTTTCCTTATTGACGATTTCATTCACGCAGTCCGTATTTGGACAATCGTTTTGGACATATCCATTGAGATGTCAAGTTTTCCGGGCAAAACCATTGCTGCGAATGCGGCAAAATTCAGAACTCTGGGTCTGGGATATGCCAATCTTGGGGCTCTGATAATGCAGATGGGGTACCCATATGGATCAAGGCAGGCCCAGGCTATCACCGGCGCGATCACCGCACTTATGACCGGAGTAGCATACCGTTCCAGCGCCGAGATAGCCAGGGAATTGGGGGTATTTGGCGGGTTTCCTGCGAACCGGGAGGATATGTTGCGGGTCATTAGAAATCACAGGCGCGCGGCATTTGGAGAGACATCAGGATATGAAGGTTTGACAGTTTTGCCGCAACCTATAGATCACGCTCTTGTGGACAAAACGATGACATCGATTGTCAAGGAGGTTTGGGATGAGGTTATCGCCCTTGGCGAGAGTCAGGGATTTCGAAACGCACAGACATCGGCAATCGCGCCAACAGGTACAATAGGCCTTCTTATGGGATGCGACACAACCGGGATTGAACCTGACTATGCCCTGGTGAAATACAAAAAACTTTCGTGCGGAGGGTATTTTCGCATTATCAACAATTCCATTCCCATAGCTCTAAAAAAACTTGGATATGAACCGCATGAGATATCCGCGATCATTCAATACGCGACGGGAAGCGGCTCGTTGGAACGGGCTCCGAAAATAAACCATGAGAGCTTGAAATCCAAAGGTTTTACCGATGCAATTTTGGCCAAACTGGACAGTGAGCTGAAAAGGGCCTTTGATATCACTTTCGTTTTCAATATCTGGAATATAGGCGAGGAATTTTGCACAAGGCAACTTGGACTTTCAAAAGAGGCTCTTTTGGGAGAATCGGCAAACCTGTTGAAAATGATCGGTTTCACAGACAATGATATACGCGAAGCCGGACGTTTTATTTGCGGTACAATGACTTTGGAAGGCGCTCCCTGCTTGAAAGAGGAACATCTTCCCATATTTGTTTGCGCCAATAAATGCGGTTTGGAGGGGACCAGATTTCTTTCCAGCATGGACCACATCGGCATGATGGCTGCAGCTCAGCCTTTCGTTTCCGGTGCCATCAGCAAAACCATCAATTTGCCAAAAGAAGCGACAATAGATGATATTCAAAATGTGTTTTTCACATCATGGAAAAGGATGCTTAAATCCAATTCCGTATACCGCGATGGCAGCAAACTTAGTCAGCCGCTTTCTTCCATAAGTTACGATTGGGATAATATCTATTCTGACGAAATTTCACAGAAGGAAAAGGTTAAGGCGGCTGTCGAGCTTATGACAAGGCAAAAACTTGGGGAACGCAGTCGACTCCCGAACTGCCGGAA
>JADFZC010000704.1 GCA_015232735.1 Oligoflexales bacterium
AGTACTCTTTTTTCTTTTTTGTTCGATGATGTATGCCATAGATACTAATGGTATCTAGGTTTCTTTAATATTTCAATGTCCAAAAGATGGAAAAAGTTATTGGTTTTTAAATTTCACGAGTGATAAAAGATTGTCTGATAAAATTAGTACGATTTAGTCAAAGCCTAGATACCATTTTGCCCGGGAATTTAGGTTGTATGTCCCCAGATTTTCCACCACCAATCATATCCATCGATTGGTTTCTCATCAACTCTTCGAAAACCGTCAGCATCTATCTCGTAAGGAGACCGCATCTTGGGGCCAAGGTAACAGCTCACACCCCTCACCCCTCTCCCTTCATCCAGATGCTTTCAGCTGAGAAAGCGGCCCTCAGTTTATAAAACCATAGATTATTTTTTACACGACAATTTATATCCTATAAGGGAATTTCTCCACTTAAAGCTATGCTAATAGCTTCAAGAGAAGAGTACCCTCTGTAGCGCATGGTTTTTATATAGCTCATAATTCTGCAATATGCCCTTGCATATTTTTCTGTACGAAAACAACCAGAAACCTTTTGCTTAAGCTTACTCACACGAATATCGCGTTCTGCCCGATTATTTGTAAAAGGCACATGTTTATTTCGGGCAAACATCAATACCGATGATTCATGTTTTTTCAATCGGATCCATAAGTTCTGGGCATCTGTATGTTTGAGTTTCCCTTTTTGTCCATCTTCTCTTACTGGAAAAGGTGGCATTTCTTTCAGCGCCTGCTTTAGAATCAAGCGATATTGCTTTACCAAATGCAGATACTCTTCCCGATACAATATTCCCAATAACGGTCTACCTGCAACAATCTCTGCTGAGTTCTGAAGCAGTTCCTTCATTTGAGTTGCCCATGAATATTGGTTTGAGTCTTCAATAAACTTTAGTTCACGCAATAGATGTGCTCCACACAGAGCGTGTCCTACATTCTTGTACATAAGGTATGTGGCCCAACAATCATGGATAATAATTCCTCCGTACTTTGGAATAATTCCGATATCATCAACAGCTGATGAACCCCGTTTTGAGTGAATGAACTGTAGAGTAATATCGCCAGTGCTGTAGACATGAATCCAGTAATTGACCTTGCTAACCCTCAAGGAGGTCTCATCGACGTGGAAAGACGGTATGGTAAGAAGTTTTTGAATTTGATGTTTTTCCCATGTTTCTAATGCAAAATATAATTGGGAAATATACTTTAGGCATACGGCCTGGGAGATAAAGCGACCAATCAACCCCATGAAATGTTCCTGAACCCTACCTAATGAGAGAGCTTGGGTAACAATATAATTGATGATTGCCGCCTTGATCCCAGCACCATATTGGATTTGTCCATCAATCCCTTGAGGGAATGCACCTTTATTAATCGAACCACACTGATAACATTCTTTGATGTCGGCAATAAATTCAGTAGTAACAATTTCATAAACGATGTCAATTAGTTTACGTTTCTCTTGGTTTATCACTGGAGTTCGTGACAAATCGGCAAAACATTGTGAGCATTCATTGACTGGTAGTTCCTCTGTAACAGTTGTACGCTTACTGTTCGGCAATTGCGATCCGAGTTTCTGTTGGTTAGCACTATTGGGTTTGTTTCTATTTCCATTTGATCCATTATTACGAGAAGGCGGAAGCCCACTGTTGCTCGAATTTTTTCTGGTCTTCTTTTCAAGAAGGACTGATACGACTATGTCAAGAATGAGCAAGAGAGATTTTATAACAGCTATTGTTTCAGGAGTTGCTTTTCTAGATTTCAATAAATCTTCAGCGCTTTTTTTAGCTTCCGCTATTTTTTTTCTGATTGATTCTTTGCCCATATAAAGAGGATCATACAAGATGAATCATGAAAGGCCACGACCCATTGCTCTGTAAAGGCATGAAAAAATGAATTTTTTTTTAAAAAAATTGTCGGCATAGATTTTGCAAAAAAACGAGTTACTATTTTATTAAAAATTTGGAGAAAGCAAAATGCAGGATTATAAAAAGCTAGACATTTTTCAAAAGACCAGGCAACTTAATCTAGAGATTTATCTGTTAACAAATAATTTTCCTAAATGTGAATGTTTTGGATTAGTATCACAGCTCAGGCGGGCATCCATTTCAGTTAGTTCTAATATAGCTGAAGGTCGTGGTAGAAACAGCGATAAAGAATTTGCAAGATTTTTAAATATTGCCTATGCTTCTGCTTGCGAACTTGAGTGTTTACTTATTCTTTCGAGTGATCTCAATATTGTGACACAAGCCAGTTTTACTGCATTATGTACCAAGCTTGATGAAGTAAAAAAAATGATCTATGGTTTTATGAAGAGACTGAAGGCGGATCTCAGCTGAAAGCATCTGGATGAAGGGTGAAGGGTGAGGGGTGTGAGCTGTTACAGTTAGAAGTTAGAATCAGCTTTTTTTATAAAATGCTTCAATCTCTGCTATTTTTCCCTTCTGCTTTTTTATAACGGCCACAATCGCGTCCGTCA
>JADFZC010000705.1 GCA_015232735.1 Oligoflexales bacterium
TCCATCTTTCTCCCTTCGTGACAAAAAAGAAAAATACTTCTTTGGCAGCCCGTCAAAATCAAGTTTGCTGCTGCACTTTTCACATACTTTCTCGGGAGGCATGAAATCCTTTGAATTTTTAAAATCCTGTACGGTATCCAGAACGATGTTGTAAGCGATGTCACATTTTTCGCAATAATACGGCGCCTGAAAAGATATTATTCTTATATCCCTGCCGGCAAGAAATCCTGGAAAGAGATTGATTTGATTTATCACTCTTGTCGAGCACCTTGCAAGATATACCTTGATATCCCCCGGGATGCTTTCGATAAAGGAGATCCATCTTTGCAGACCAGAGGAATTTATGAGTTTTATCTCTTCCATGTCCAGGGTCACGCTTATCAGGCCGCCCAGTGAAATTTTGGTATAATCGGCATTTTCGTCTATATGGCCGCTAAGTTTTACCAGAGAATCACTTCCGTTTTTTGTTTGATGGACTTTAAAGGATGACTCCATAATATTGACTACCCTATCTTGAAAAAGTTAAATGAAGTATGTCCAAGATCATAATTTATCTGTCTTTTTGAGAGATGTATCAAGGCTGCAACCTCGCACCGCTTCAACGGATCAATATGAATATCCAGCTGGCTGGCTGTATTCGCTATCATAAAAAAGCCGGCACCGGCCCCCTTTGTTTCCCTTTTTATCTGGTTTTCTCCCCCCTGAAGACACCTGTAAAGGTTATCAACGACATTTTCTCTTGTCAGCCTCCCGAACCTGTCGACTACCGATATTACGAATGCATTTCCGTCATATCCATAATTAAGCTCAACTTTTTCCCTTGGATCAAGGTTGATCTTTCCATTTCGAGGGGAATCGGCATAGCGAGGCTTTTTCAGGATTTCATCATATGGTGCGTTGAAAACAGCATTCATAAGCAGTTCCGAGGCGATTGTAGTAACCGCATCCGACAATCCCGAAAATCCGCCGGCTCGCGCCGCACATGAGGAAATATCGCTTAAAAAAGCGTATTTGCCATCAAAACTGTCGACATCAATATGATAAATCTCTCTGGGTTCGGATAAATACCGGGAAAATGCCCATTTCGAGTTGCAGGCTGTTTTTTCCAATGTAAGCAGGAACTGGTATACATTGAAACGGCCGCTGAAATTGCAGATATGTGAAAGAGCTTTGTGCTGATGAAGCAGACCTATTATCCTGTGAATATCATCGTTGCTGAGTATTATGACATTCTTGCTTAAAATCGAAAGCTTCTCCAGCTCGCTGGCCGATTTTAACAGTCCCGGATAATTCATAACAAAAATACCCGATGGATCCTTTGATGCGGCTTCGATCATGTCAGCGGCCTTTTCATGCCACCTTATTTCAGAGAACCTGGACGGGCAATCGTCCTGCAAAATTTCCTTCAAGCTGCATTCATCATCTATAAGGAGATGCAGCAAATGCCTCAACGTGTCTCTACTCACAGAAATTCCTTGTTTCAATTATTATTGTTGTCTGGACGCTATCACGAATGTGATATCGTCCTCATTATGGAAACCCTTGAAAAATTCCTCCATCCTCCTTAAAAACATCGATCTTATTTCCGAAATGGTAGACGAGCAGGCCTCGCTGATAAGTTTTCTAAGCCTTCGCTCGGAAAACTCGTTCCCCTCATTGTTGCGGCATTCCACGAGTCCATCGGTGTAAAAGAGAATTTTTTTGCCTGGCTCAAGCAGGTAGGTATGTTCTCTATATGACACATCAAGGCTTTTTCCGAGGCACTCATCCGGCTCCGCCGAAAGCACATCCAGGCTCTCCATGCCCTCATGAAATATGATTGGCATCTCGTGGGAGGCGTTCACATATCTGACCTCCCCTGACGAAAGTTCTATCTCACAAATAAAAAAGGTCATCTTGATTTTACCCTTGGCAGCCCTGTAAACCGATGCATTCAGATACTTCATTATGTCCGAGGGGCTCAGTCTGAAATTGGAGACCTCGTCCCGGATGTGGCCAAGAACCGTCGTGCAGCTGTGGATCGCCGCTGTAACAAGCGCTGCAGGCACCCCATGGCCCGTAGCATCGCCAATCATTATTATCAGCCGCCCATCAGTCTCAAACGCGTTCCAAAAATCACCGCCGCATTCCGTAGCAGGCTTGAAGTATGCCGATATTTTGATATTTCCAAAAGACATTTCATCGGGAGGGAAAAAATTTTCCTGCACAAGATATGCCGTCTCAAGCTCCTTCTCCATCCTCGCCTTTTCCGCTGTTTCAAGCATGAGCCTTTTAATTTCCTGTCCCATATGGTTGAAGGAGCGGGACAACGAGCCAACCTCATCATTCGTTCTTATTGCCACATCCACATCAAAATTGCCACCGGCGATTTTTTGTGTCGCAAAATAAAGATTTCGAAGCGCCGAAGTCAGCCTTCGTGTAAACAGAATGCTTGCTATAAAGGCGACCATTATGACAAGAATTGCGAAATACAGTGACCTCTCCGTTAATTTACG
>JADFZC010000706.1 GCA_015232735.1 Oligoflexales bacterium
ATCAATACCTGCAATAAAATTGAAAAAATCCAGATAATCATAGTCAGCCCTCGCACCAATCCTCAAGCGCCTGGCTGAACGATCTGAACTGAAACCGGCGTATGGTGTTGTCTCCTCACCATCCACTACAAACACAGATTCCGATATTTCACGGTCCCGGGTTTCATTTGCGAACCAGGGCCTGTTAAAAGTGTAGGACAGCTCAGGGGTAAGGGAAAACGTTGCTGCTATCGGCTGCCTGTACTTGACCCTGAAAGCAAGCGTATCAAAAAAAAGATCCCTTGGACCAGGAGCGGCCTTTGCAAAAAAATCCTGCGACTGAACAACATACCGCTCGGCAAGGAATTTCGATTCAAGCCTTTTGAAGGACAGATCAAGCCCGAACAGCATCTCCTTGATTCTGGAAGCATCCTGCATGGAATAACTGAACCCGGAAAAATCGGTATAAGTCTGGTCGCTTCTCATTGTTGAGCCAAGATACGCAGCACTTCTTACCGACAAGTCATCCGTTTTCTTTCCAGCCTGGATATTCAAAGAACCTCCGGTGTAAACGCTGTCAGTAAGTCCGTTGTGAACCTTGAAATCCAGCCCTTTGAGATCCTCAGCACCCTTGGTAATGATGTTTACAACAGCCAGCTCGGCAAAACCGCCGTAAATGGCCGAACCTGGCCCGCGAATAATCTCAATCCTTTTTATCTGTTCTACAGGAAAACGGTTTCCAAGTGGCGTACAGGCATAAAGCATATCATTCATCTCAAAACCGTTCCACAAGAGAAGAAACTTTCCCTCATGAACCCAGTTACCGCGAACAGCAAGCCCATCAACACCCTGGACATCAAATCCGAAGGAAAAACCCGGTACGTTCATAAGAACATCAACCAGATCACGGGCCCCGGAACCGGCTATGTCTTCTTCAGTAATGACCGTCACAATACCGGGAGATTCACGTTCCTTGAGATCCGTAAGCGAAGCCACGGATACCGTCAGGTTCATGAGATCCTCAAGACTCAGCTCGCTCTTTGCAGTACCTGCAACCTGTGTTTGGTTCTCAATTGCCGAGGCAACAAGGGAAAACAACCAAAAAAACATAATAAAAAGTATTTTTGCCATTCCTACCCCCATATGAAGTTTTTATAATAAATGCCTCTTTCAGAATAATTATCGAAAAATACTTTTTAGAGTATATACTCCTTTAGCCAGATGACAATATCTTAAACACCAATGCTTTGACCGACCTATTGTGCGCCCTAAAATATAGTTAAAAATCAATGCTTTGCAGGACAGCGCAATTTCCAGAATTTTGGGTTTTCTGGAACAGGGATTGCATTGAATATATGTGGATAATGTTTTTTGTTAAACGGTTAAATGGAAGAAGAGGGACAAAAGTTTTGAAATCAGTATGCCAGACATTCACTCTACTTTTTATCCTGTTCATGCCTTACTGGCAGCAGACGTTTGCGCAAGAGCCAGAAGAATCAACAGAAGCAGGGGAATGTGCCTGCGAGCAGTATAGGGGCATTGCAGAGGTCTATTCGAACAGCATAAGGGCCGCACTTGTTTCTTCTCAAGCCTCGATTGTAGACATGACCGATAGACGCCTGATTTTCAATGCCATGAGAGCCATTCCCGTTGCCTGTCACAACATGCTGCTCCCGATGAACCTTATCCGCCAGAGGGGCCGGACATACACCAGGGATGGACGTACACCCTTTGTTTCTTCAAGTGATGAAGCTGACAGATTGAGAAGAACCTATACAAGCTTTATCAGGCTTTTTGAACCCTACACACAAACGACAGACTGCACGCTGGCAGGAGACAGACAAGCATGCATCCTTGAAAACAACCGGAAGATCTTCCAGACATTTCAAAGAACAATGCAGGGACATCTTCCAAGCGATGTATATCTGTATTTCAGGCTTTTCCTGAGTGAATCCGAAATCAGGACCATCCGTCTTTATAATGAGATCCTGGTGGGCGGCGATATCCTCTCTTTCGCCAGGGCAAACCGCGAAAACTATTCGCCTGAAGAAGTCTGGAGCGCCATACTAATGCTGGGTCATCAGGCAAGCATTGACTACAATTATGACCGGATAATTCCTGATCATCCTGACAGACAGGGGATAGTCACCTTGAACGAGATCAGATCCACTGCAAGATACAACATGGAAATAGGAGCCTACAGTTCGGACAGAGGAAGATTTCCGGGAAACCGTGCCCGGCACGGAGGGGTTTGCAGGGATATTGCAAGTGCCCAGGGAGAGATCCTCCAGGCTTTCGGATTCAGAAACACTTTTGCCGTAGCCCATGAAACAAGAAGATCCCGCCACATGACTCTTATTTCACAGCATCCCACTGAAAACAGGATTTATCGCCTCGACTACGGAAGGGATATTACCGTAAGCAGAAGCGACACCCGGGCTTTGTTTGCAGGAATTAACGACCGGTCAACAAATTACAGGGTGTACCTTCCAGCCGGTGCACAGAAACAGACCATT
>JADFZC010000707.1 GCA_015232735.1 Oligoflexales bacterium
GCTAAAGCCAGATGCGGCAACAGTCAGCCATCTATCTTTGGCCAATTAACAGCCCAACGGACTTTATGAATGGAAGAATTCATATTTCTCCTCGTTCAAAAGATCAAGATTCACTTCTTGCATAAGTTTCCCTGCTGATGAAATCATTTTTTTTGAAAATTGGAAATGAGAGAGACTTGACATGCATTTTTCCAATTTCAACGGATTATTGAAAATCAAAGAAGAATTCGATGCTAAAAATAGCGGTTCATCCCTCAATTCAGAAGTTTTATGATGCCTGGATCCTTCAGAACACTGGAAAAGAATATCATGGAAATTTCTATTTCCTCTTCATATTGATCTTTCCAGGCGCCCCCCTTTCGAATAACCTATCGGAACGACAGATGATTAAGATCGCTTTTCGTGCGTTAAACCGAGCGCCATTCGATTGAATGTCCATTTAATAGGATAGGAATAGAGGGCATCTGGAGCTTTTTCCCATGCTGGTGATCTGGCATAGTTATTGCATTAGTGAACTCATAGTGAGAGTTACATCTTTTCTGTTCATTCCTGCATAAGCACATGCAACGGTCTACGGCTCGACTTTCAGCCGAGTCGCAGTCCACAACATCAGAACTCATCCACGATTAACTTGCTTGATCGTGGTCGATGTAACACAAGCAATTGGAGGAAATCAGCACATGAAACTACTTTTTGTCTGTGACCCACTGATAAACGAAAAAGGCTACAACACGGCATTATCAGCCGTTATTAAGGCACTACGAACCAACCTCCCGAGCTTCGGACATTCGTCGATTCTCGTGACCAAAAGCATCTTAGCCGGTATTCCTCCAGGCACATCCGCCTACCCGCGGGTGTGCGAAGTGCTCGACGGTCTGGAGTTTGACCATATCCACATCGTCACGGAAGGGAGATTGGGCCTGCTTGCGCGGCGTTACTGCGTCGCACGCGGGCTACGTTTCACTACCGAGTACCACACGCAGTATCCAGAGGCCCTCCAGATGCGGCATGGTATGGACCCGGCGAGAGCTTATGCCTACCTGCGTTGGTTCCACAATCGCGCCGATCGCGTGATCGTGCCGACAGAGACGATGGAACGCCGCATCCGCGAACACGGCATCAAAAACACGATCGCCTGCGGACACGGCGTCAACACCGACCTGTTCAAACCTTACGGCAAAGGGTTTCTCGACCACCTCCCGCGGCCGATTTTCCTCTACGTCGGACGGCTCGACCCCGAGAAGACCTTGGAAGACTTCCTCTCGCTCGATCTGCCAGGCACCAAATTGGTCGTTGGAGAGGGATCGGTTCGTGGAGAGCTCGAAGCTCGCTTCACCGACGCGGTCTTCGTCGGTTTGAAGCTCGGCGAAGAGCTGGCCAAATACTACGCTGCGGCCGACGTCTTCGTCTTCCCCAGCCGGACCGACACTTTTGGTCTGGTGAATCTCGAGGCGATCGCCTCCGGTACCCCGGTCGCCGCCTACCCCGTCACGGGTCCTATCGATATCCTCACCGATCCCAAGGTCGGTTGCATGGACGATGATCTGCGTAAAGCCTGCATGAAGGCATTGACACTGTCGTCGAGCGATTGCCGGGAGTTCGGTTTACGTCACTCTTGGCCGGAGGCGACGCGTCGGTTTCTGGAGCTGCAAGTTCCCTTCTCGAAGCGGATGCATTCTAACAATGACGCCGCCCGCATTCGCTTTGAGGTGATGTTTGGTCGCCGGCTCGACGAACTCGAGCAGCTGGTCGCCGAAATCGAGAACCTGCAGTACGGCGGTGTCCTGCCGCCTTAAGCTGCAAGCTCGAATCGAGTGATGAGGCCGTAGGCTCTGTAAAAAGATATTCTGGAAAATCCAAATGATTTTGCAACTTCATTTAGAACAGGCAATTTATCCCTTGCTTTGGTAACAGGATAGTACGTTGAACAATGAAGCAGCCATTGCATGCCATTGGTATTTCACCAGAAAGCAATGATTGACGCATTTTTTCTTTCTTTTCGAGAATAGTATTGCTGCTATCAACTCCTATTTTGCCAAATGAAAAAACATCACGATCTCTAACCATACAGCATGGAAACGCATAACCTTCATAATTAATAAATATCCCATGCTTCAACCATGGACAACCATCCGATTTTGGATCAAACCCTTTGAAGAGTAAATAAACAAAATCCTCTATTCCATAAGCGTTCTTTAGGTTTTCAATATTATATTTTTCATATAGTGAAACAATTTCACCTTCTGAAAGAAATTCATCTTTTAATTCATTCGGATAATTTTTAGTGTAAGAATCCATCCTTTGTAATGCCTGAACAGAAATTCCACCATCCAATTTCATCTGCTTATAAAACTCCTCGATTTTAGGAAGCTCATCTAAAGTACTACGTAAAACAGTTATAGAAAGCCCTATCTTAGGAATTACATTTCCACTCTCGTTTTTTAGACTAACAAGAGCTTTCATTCTGTTTATGATTTCTTCAAGGTTACCTTTC
>JADFZC010000708.1 GCA_015232735.1 Oligoflexales bacterium
TTCATTAATGAAAAATTTTTCGCTTCATTGAGGGATTTTTGATCACTTTGGATATCCCCCTCCTAAAAAAGAATAGAAAATAGACAATTAATAAATTATCTAAAGATTTTAGTGTATTTTCCGATAAGTATTGATATAGCAATAAAACGCACGTATTATTGCTGTGGAAATGGAGGTTTCTATGGAGATTAAAAAAGAAAAACCAAATCGAGACCAGGTGATTGCAAAAGCACTGACAAGCCTGATGTCGAGCCTTGATATAAGCCAGCAGACGATTGGCGATATCATCGGCCTGAGTACTTCGAGTATTTGTAGGCTTTCGGAAAAAGGGGGAAGTGTTTTTTCTCACAATAAAAAAAGTGCCGAACATGCCGCACTTTTTTTGAGAGCTTGTCGGTCCTTAAAATCAATTGTTGGAAGTGCCACCAATATGAAACTTTGGCTTAACGCTGAAAACTCTGATTTTGACGGAAAAGCACCTATTGATCTATTGAAACACACTGAGGGACTTATTGATGTTTGTCGATATCTGGACTCTATGCGCGGGAAAATTTGAAGTTAAGGAAATATCTTTCAGAGGGCTGCGCTGCGTTGAGGATCAGCACACCAGCGCATCGCGAAGCTGGGTTGATACAAGTGATGAGCACGATCTTTTAGAGCAGATTATTGATGATGTAAAGCCTCTAAAACCTAAAGAAATTGATGAATATGATTATCTTCTTATTACACCATTTAGACACAAAAGCTGGTCCTCCCGCTTTTCTCTTCCAAATCGAAGAGGATACCTTTACGGATCACTTGAGATGAGAACTTGCCTTTCGGAGGTTGCTTATTATCGATTCCGATTTTTTGAGGCAACTAAAGCTAAAATGGAATCTATCGATCAATCCCTTTGTGTATTTAATGTCGAAGTCGTGACGGATCGTTTTATTGATCTTTGCTCGTTTCCTTTTTCCTCCTACACTGGTGAGATAACTTCAAAGATTTCGTATAAGTCTACTCAGGCTTTAGGAGAAGCTATGAGAAAGGATAAAATATCCGCCTTTTATTTCCCATCAGCTCGTTGTGAAGGAATTAATTTATGTCTTTTAACACCTCTTTCTCTTAAGAAGAAACATCTTTCATTTCAAGATAAACTTCACTTAAGGGCTACGATTACAGATAGATTTATTCAATTTTTTATTCCATCAAGTACTGAAAGGTATGAATTTTTTAGAGAACAATTTTTAGGGGAAGATGGAAGTTTTCCCATTTGTAAGGATTAATTGGTCGCTGGCGCGAAATTAGTGGGCCATAGCTGTCGCTGTGACTTTGACTCTTTCTGTTTCTGATTTTATTCCTTCCTCCTTACCCTCCTTAAAATAGGTTAGGCTTTTGACTTCCATGGAATTCGTATCGCCAAATGGCAACATAAGCGTTATGTTTTGTTCTGATATTTTTTTGTTCCCCGAAAATATGTTGTATTGAACTGCCAATACAGCTGAATTCCTTTCTCCAACGACCACTTTTGATCTAATGTAGATCTCTCTTTTTAGGTTTTTATCTTTATCTATATACTCTTTTAATAACTCTTTAGGGCTCTCTTCTTTAAAAGTCCAAAGTTTATCTGACGACCAATTCTTGTCCTGCGAAGGAACAAGTCTGTCAAATGTCGTTACGTTTTTTTTCTCTTGTATAAACCAGATAGTTTTACCAGAGTTATCTTTATGAGCGACTTCTATACTTAGATCGTATGAAAATGGTTCTGCAATAATGGTTTTGGACAAAATGAAAAAAAGAACAAAGGATAAGCAATGTTTAAATAGAACTGAAGCTACATTTGATCGAAAATATCCATTCATCATTTTACTCTCCTCTACCAATTTAATAGCTGACGTGAAGCTCAGACAACCATTTGATGGCTTCCGTGATCTTAAATTGAGCCGATTATCATAAAAACACATTGATATCGGGCAAATACGATGCTCTACCCCTGCAATAACAAATAATCAAAAGAACATTTATGCGAGAGAAGAAGCATCACAATGAGTATCGACATATCCGGCCGCGACGGCAAGGTAAATCCTTCTACGATAACAATTTCTATATCATCCACGCACCCACTCATACTACTGGCGAACCTTCTACCATGGGCGACGCTCATCGACCTAGTGGTTCCAGATTTAAAAAAGTCGACATGGAAAGGCTTCTGGTTGGTCGGCCGAAAGCTCTATGTGAGAATCCACCTTGCCATTTATCTTCTTCACACGCTCAAACATATCTGGATCATGTCCATCAATATATAAAAACAGGAAAAATGGTGCCGGGCAAGATTCTCTTTTTTTACCTCAAAGAAATAGGATGTTTCAACAAAGGAAAAGAAGGAAAAAAATTACAATTAAAAATCGTCTGTCCTATATCTGGATTGATGTTTAGAGTTTCGCGCCAGAGACTATAGTATTCCAGATAAATAATTCGGGGTAAGAGTGATTCAGGAGAGTTAATA
>JADFZC010000709.1 GCA_015232735.1 Oligoflexales bacterium
CTCGGATAAAAGAGATAGTTCATATTTTTCAGGAAAAGAGAGCAGACTGCGTCGCCATTATAGACGAGGCCAGAAGACCGATTGGAGTATTCACCGACCGGGACGTAATAACGAAAGTTATCAAGGACCCAGAAGGGCTTTCCAAACCCATATCCGAATTCATGATAAAAAAACCTGTCTGCATATTGAAATCAGACCCCATTGCGAAGGCCATAGCCTTCATGCGGGTGGGAAATTTCCGCCACCTTCTGATAGTCGATCAATCAGGCGCCATAAACCAGATCCTCACTGTCAAGGATGTCATCAATTTCATTTCAGACAATATTGACTACTCTTCTTAACCTTGCCCGGATTTGGACGGAAATAAATACCTTCATAATAATCTGTAATTTTTCGTACAACATAATATTTTTCTCAAAATCCCCAAGACCTCTCAAGTAAATATTCAAATCGATTGATCCGATAAAAAAACGTTAAAGGAAGCTTTCACTTAACAGGGATGTGTGCCCATGACAAAAATCCGCGGAAAGACGTTTTTTTTCATCCTCGCGATCGTTATGGTCGAAGTGATGGGCAGACCCGCCGTTGCCTCCGTGAGGCCTATTGTCCTGACCGGCAGCGAAGATAATGAAAATACTTATATCCTCACGCCTTTTATGGAAGAACTTGAAGACAAGACAAATGCGCTTGATATCGAGCGGATAAAAGAACAAAGGCATCCGGGAGCGATCTGGCACGAGATAAGGGAGGAGGTGCCCAACTACGGATTTTCAAATTCCTCCTACTGGTATCGTTTCAAAATTGACAACCAAGGCACAGGCAGTCAAAAATGGTTTCTTGAAATCGATTTTCCACCGCTCGACGAGGTTACCCTATACTCTCCCGCCAAAGGCAGCTCCTATACGGAAAAAAAACTTGGAGATACGATACCATTCAATGTGCGCGAAATCGAAAGCAATGTGTATATTTTTGACCTGCATGAAATCCCCAAGGATCAACCTTATTATTACCTGAACATCAAGACCACAGGATCGATGCAACTTCCCATATATGTAAAAAACTCAAAAGCAGTGATAGAAGATATATCATTCGACAAGCTGGGGTACGGCCTTTTTTACGGACTGATAATTTCAATGATCATTTATAACTTCTTTCTGTACTTCTCGCTGAAGGACATACATTATCTCCTCTATGTATGCTATATTCTTGCCTACGGCCTGTATCAGGCATCTTTTTCAAGCGTGGGATACCAGTATCTGTGGCCTGAAAGTCCTTCATGGTCCACGATCAGCATCCCGTTTACGGGTTCCATGTCGATGCTGGGTCTTATGGTGTTCTCATATCTTTTCCTTAAAATAGCTGATGAGCGTCCGTGGGTTAAAATCGTTTTTCACATCTTTTTCCTCTGGGCTGTATTTGGAATCATAAGTTCAGTTGCCTTTTCCTACAACTCGTCTACCAAAAATGCAGTCATTCTCACTGCCACAGGCGCCTTTTTCCTCATGTACGCTTCCTGGTCTCGCCTTCAGAAGAAGTACAGGCCAGCTCGTTTTTACTTCATCGCCTCATTCTCTTTCATGGTGGCTATTGTGATATTCGCACTTAAAACCGGAGGGACGCTTCCAGCCAACTTCTTCACCCATAACTGCCTGCCTATCGGATTCAGCATCCAGGTGATGCTGCTTTCGATCTCGCTGGGCGACAGGCTGAGCTATATCAACCAGTGCGATAAAAAAGACATAGAATTGCTTAACCAGAAGCTCCAACGGCATATAAATGAAGTGGAACAGATTGTCGCCGAGAGGACCAAACAGATAACAACGGTGATCAACAACGTGAAAACAGGCTTCCTTCTCATAGATTCGCAGGGAAGGATCATGAAAGGTTACACAAAATCCTGCTATGGAATATTCCACAATCTGGACGAAGGGATGCTTTTTTCCGATCTTCTGAGACTGGAGGGACAAAAGCTCAAGGTCTATGAATGCGCAATCAGCCAGATTTTCGAGGATACGCTTCCCGAAGATGTGACGGTTGCCATGCTCCCAGGGAAATTCAGGCTGGATGACCGGGTTTTTGATCTGGAAGGTTCGGTCGTGCGTTCTGAAAATACAAATAAAATCGAATCAATACTGTTTACCATTGTCGACAGCACCGCACTTGCAAGCAGCGAGATGCTCGCACAAAAAAATGCCACCCTCCTCAAGATCATAAGCAACATCAAATCATTTTCAGATTTCCTGCGCCTGACAAAAGAATCACTTAGCACATGCAAGAATGAAATAAGAAACAACCGGAGCAGTTTAAAGGATGTAAAAATAGCGCTTCACACCATAAGCGGTAACTCATCGGTGTACGATCTTTCGGATATAGTTGCGGTCATAGCCGCCATAGAGACCAAGAACGCCATCACGGCAGCCGACATGGAAAAGATTGAAAATTCATTCAGCAGATTTCTTGAAGACAACCAGAATATCCTTCAT
>JADFZC010000710.1 GCA_015232735.1 Oligoflexales bacterium
GCCACCACTTTTCCATGGTCTTTTCAAGAAAATATCCGGTTTTTATTTCGGGGAAATCCTCATATTTCAGAGGTTTTTTATAAAAGAAGAGGGGCCTTTTGCGTCCAAGAGCCTTCAATGACAGATAGGATTCACCTATGAAATCCGCTTTTCCAGCTGGCTGCGATATCTCCCGGAATGAATGCTCGGGGACGCAGTCTGAACGGTAGGAATATCCATGAAGTTTAATTGGGAGGCGGTTCTCCAGCTGAATCAATTCGTCAATGCATAATTTCTTTTCTCCGAAGATGTCGCAGATTGAAGATGGCATTTTGATCTTTCCCGATATCGAAATTTCCCACGATACAAGCGGCAGAAATTCTCTATCAAGCGTTGCAGCCTTGAATTTATAATAAATTTGAAGGAGAGAGGTCTTATGGTGGGGAACTTCAGAATGAAGATCATGGGGATGTCGAAAAATTATTGATAATGAAAGGCTGCTCATGTCATGGAAGACAAGATGCCACTTCAAATCTGTGACCTGTTCGTTTTTTTCAAGGGATTCAAGGGAACATATGATGTTCAAGTCTTCACATAGAAATTGTTCAATCTCGCTCCAGCTTGCAACCGGATATTCGAGATGCCTTGTATGGGAAGGGGTTATTGGAAATTTATAATCGTGCCATGGGAATGCGAATCTGTGGCATCCGCTTCCGGTGAAAGTGTTCTGCCTGTATTTGAAAGCCGTTTCCCACAGCCATCCGATTATCTGGCCATAGCGCCTTGTTATTTCGCGAAAGTCTGCCTTTTCCAGTTTGCTTGGGGCTGATAGTCCAAGTTTTTCCACAGAGTTTTTCATCTTTCGCATATTCTTTAAAATATCGCTGGAGTTGAAGCCTGGGACTCCTTTTGCGTGAGATGAAAATATCTTGATTCCCTCCCAAAGGTTCTCCCATGAAATCTGTTCATAAAGAGATTCTGAAATCCTTTCGCCAAGGGAGAGAAAACCTGAGAGACCCCTCTCCTTCATGAAAGACGCAAGAAGAAGAGCTCTCCATGGATGCACTGCGAGGACTGCAATAAAATTTACAGTTGTCGGATCATTGTTCCCTTGATTAAGAGCAGACAACAAAACCCTTCGCAGGATCCCGGCAAGATCACAACCCGCTCTTGCGGCTTTGGTTTCCCAGTAGGCCGTTACAGGGGTCATATCCAAGATGAAGGTGTTTTCCTCCCAAAGCATGAATCTGGGGGTTAGAACGGCGGAAGTCTCCGGCAGGAGTCCATCGGCCTGAATTGCCAGATAAAACCTTCGGCCCGACAGGGAAAAGGTTCCTTCATCAAAAACCAGCGATGCAAAATCCATCATGGTTCTCCCGGGAAGCTTGTCTGCCTGCAGGGAAGCCCCTTTACAACCTTTAAAAAGAATCTCGATGTCTTGATGTCATACCAGCAATTGACCCTCAGCCTGGCCCAAACGTTCCCTTTTCTGGGTGTTAGAAAAAATTCTCTAAGTATCATGATCACCTGCCCCTGGCTGCGTGCCTGTCTGGCAAGAAAGGCCAGATCGTTGTTGTTAAGTCTGTCCGGTGAATCAAGTATTATCAGTTTGAAAAATGGATTTATAAACAGGGGACGAAGCTCCCCGATAATCTCTTTTGAGTAGGCGAAACGGATCTGTGAGAGGGAAACGCCCCGAGCCTCCCATGCCGGAGGATAGATTGAAAGTTCCCCGTCCTTAAGGGCCCACAATGTCCAGAAGCTCTCGTTTATAAATGAGAGAATCAGACTCCTCCCGCACATTCCGGGAGGCAATCCCCATTCGATCAGGTCCCCAAAACGGACCCCCCCCTCAAGAAAAGTATTGAGGGGAGAGAACGATGAGGTTAAATAGGTAGGTTCCTTATGCTCCGAAGCCAGTCTGAGAACGGAGGAATTCATTGAATATAATTCGATAAAATCCTGTTTTTTTATTTTTGTGCCCTCAGCCATGCCTTTACCGCCGTTCCTTGATGCCATACAAATGTATGGTACACCGAATCGGGCGGAAAAGCAAACTTGATTTGTATCTCAGACGTCGATTTTCAGAGGTTCGGTATTTCTGCAGGTTCTGTAGGCATATTCAAAATGATCAACAAACAAAAGAAGTATGCTGAGTTTGCTTTTTCTTTTGGTCCACATGATTTTTATTATCGACAAAATAAAGTTACGGACCTCCTTCGGCCAGGAAAACAGCGATTTAAGAAGATAAGCCGTGTAGAAGAACCGTGCCATGTAATAGGTTTTCTGTCCTCTCATAGGACCTTCCTTATAAAGACGATCGATCCTTCCCACGATAGCCTCCTTGGAATAAACCATCTTAGTGCTGTAATCGCTTCCCTGGACCAACTGTTCGGGGGTCATTTTTTTGGGGATGATGCACGAGTAGTAACCGGTATATTTGGTCCAGTCGTAGGTAAGAATGCGGTTCTCCTCTATCAGTTTTTTTGTAAGGATCGTACCG
>JADFZC010000054.1 GCA_015232735.1 Oligoflexales bacterium
AAAAGGTCAGCTTTTTGTAATCGGTTGGGAGAAACTGATAAAAGTAAATGGATCATTTAATATTGGCTGGGGAGGATTTCTAAGTCGCCATTCAGGAAATATGGATCTAGCCATGATATCTACTCCAAAAATAGTACCAAAGCGAAACGACGGCCAGTCCAAGGGAATTGAGTTCATGATACAGTTTCTACTTTAATAATCCAAAACAAATAATTGTTCATCATAGTGACCTCCTCACCTCAATAAATTAAGGTGCATCCTGTAGTTAGGACGCTTCAAGGTTTGCATTTTTTTGCTACAATTCAAGCGTTAGCTTGAAAGGGCGAAGCCACATCGCTGACTAGCTTGAACTGTAGCAATATAATGCAAAAAAATCAGGCCTTACATCCCCTCAATAAATTGAGGGGGATTTCGGCTTGGCTTCTAAATCCATTCTTGACATATACTTATAGACTTGTTAAAGGCTAGATTCTAGAAACTTAAATATTGAGGTTATTAACGTGGCACAGCATAAATCAGCAGAAAAAAGAATTAGAGGCACTGAACGAAAAAGATCATTTAACAGGTCTTACGTGTCATCCGTAAAGACATCTGTCAAAAAATTTAAAACAGCAATTTCAGGCAATATTGAGCCAGCTTCCATTCAAAAGCTTTTTATTGAGGCGCAATCCTCATTAGCCAAGGCCGCTTCCAAAGGTGTTATTCATAAAAACACTGCATCACGCAGTATATCTAGATTGTCAGTACTTATGAAAAAGGCACTCAATAAGTAGTCGCTGCCGCGAAATTCGCCAGCGACGTATCCTGAACCCAAAAGGCGAAGGATTTGTCACGAAATATCAGCATATTATAGCTATTGCTTTTCTTTGCTTGCCAGAATACATACGCGCCGCTTTCGCGGCACGGAGTAAGTAGTAAACCTAGTACCTCGTCAACTAAGTTTTTCTCTATCAGGCCGGATCTTCTTCCGTCTGCCCGCTTCGCTCGTCGATCATTTATTCCCGATAAACTCACTCCTCGCTCATTGTCAACCGAAGGAATCTCTCGACCTGATAGGGAAAAACTTAGTTGACGAGGCACTAGACAAAATATATGGCATTAGGTGACTTCCTTTCAGAAAAAAGGAGGTTTCTTTCCTATTCTTTATTTTTTTCTATTTTTTTAGCCTTTTCCCAAAGTTTCTCTTTTATTGCCAAATCCGAACTAAGCAAATCAATCCCCTCTTCTTTTGCCAGAGATTCCAGTTTGGAAAACCTGTCAAGAAACTTTCTATTTCCATCTTGTGCTGTTATTTCAGGATCCAAATGCAGGTGTCTGCAGAATTGTGCAAGAGTAAAGTAAATATCCCCAATTTCCTGTCTGACATGATCCATATTAATTTCTTTTGAAATAAATTCCTGTTTTAACTCCTGAAATTCAGATTCCAATTTTTCAAGTACTTCAGTTGGATGACCCCAATCAAAGTCAATCTCTTTTGCCAGTTTTCCAATTTTTAATGCTTTTGTAGTTGAAGGAAATATTTTTTTATCCAGGTCGGTAAACAGTGAACGACCTTCTTCACTTTTTTTCTCAAGCTTCTTAAGCCGTTCCCATTTGCCTCTCAATTCTTCATCGGACGCCGGTTTATTTTCATTTTTTGCCGAAAAGACATGTGGATGTCTGCCTTTCATTTTTAAGTCAATCTTCCTTATAACATCAATCATGGAAAAATCCCCATGATCCTCAGCAATCCGGGCATTTAAAATCACTTGAAGCAAAACGTCTCCCAACTCCTCTATAATATCCTCTATTTTACCCTCTGCCATTGCATCCGAGGCTTCGTATGCCTCCTCAATCATAAAACGTCTTAGGGATTCATGGGTTTGCTTTCTATCCCAAGGGCACCCACCATCAGGATCTCTCAATTTTCCGATTGTTGATACCAAACCAATAAAAGCCTTTGATAGTTCCTTCTCTTGAACCATTTCACATCTCTCTATTATGACAACCTTTTTACCAGAGTTGGAAAATAATTATCCTTTGGAGGCAATCCCAAAAGCTCAATAACTGTTGCAGCAATATTAGCAATTGACGCCTCTTTTAAATCAGCCATCTTTAAAGTCTCTCCTCCTATTGGATCAAAAACATAGAAGGGAACGGGATTAAGAGTATGGGAGGTTTTTGGTTCCGGACGCCCACTGACCGGCCATGCCAACCAAGGTATGTTCTTATTTTTTACCTTTTTCAAGTCAAACATTTCATCGCAATTACCATGATCTGCCGTAATCATCAGAATAGTGTTAGTTTCGCAACAAACATCAAATATTTTTCCAATCATTATATCAATACAAGACATTGCAGCAATCGCAGCATCGAGATCCCCTGTATGACCGACCATATCGCCATTCGGAAAATTGATCCTTAAATATTCAAAAGAACCCTTCCTTATCCTTTGAATCAATGCTTCAGTAATTTCATATGATTTCATCCATGGCTTCAAATTAAAGGCTATTACATCCGATGGTATTTCCAAATACTCTTCAAGATCATCGCTAAACTTTCCGGACCTGTTGCCATTCCAAAAAAATGTAACATGGCCAAATTTTTGTGTCTCACTGCAAGCAAATTGCTTTACACCATGGCTTACTAGATATTCACTTAGTGTGTCACTGATTGCGGGAGGAGCCACAAGATAGTCTTTAGGAATGTGTAAGTCGCCATCATATTCCATCATTCCTGCAAAGAAAATCTTTGGGAATCTTTTTCTCTTGAATTTATTCAGACTTTCTTCAGTAAAAGCACGTGATATCTCGATAGCCCTGTCGCCTCTAAAATTAAAAAGAACAACACAATCGCCATCAGATACAGTTCCAACTGGCCCCTGACCATCCTTTATTACAAAAGCAGGAAGATATTGATCTGTCAGACTATCGTCCTCACGAAAATAGGCTATTGCCTGCGAAAGGGATTTAAAATAATGTGGCGCATCACCTTCGACATGAGCCTCCCATCCCCTTCTAACTATTTCCCAATCCGCTTCATACCTATCCATGGTCACAACCATTCGGCCGCCACCGGAAGCAATTTTGATATCAAACTGCGAACTACTCAGTTCTTCTACCTTTTCCTCCAACCTTTTCGCGTATACCTCGGCAGACTTTTCCGGAACATCTCGCCCATCCAGCAATACATGAATCCTCACCTTTTTAATTCCGTCTTTCTTTGCTTGAATAAGCAGCGAATATAGATGCGCCTCATGAGAATGTACATTACCATCTGATAAAAGACCAATCAGGTGCAACGCACCCTGACTCGACTTAAGCGTATTCAGGATGGTCTTCCAACTTTTTCCCTGAAATATCTCTCCTGATTTTATAGCATTCTGTACGAGTTTGGCGCCCTGATCGAACACCCTTCCAGCACCAAACGCATTATGTCCAACTTCACTGTTTCCCATATCATCATCAGACGGCAATCCAACAGCAGGTCCATGTGCCTTTAGAGTCCTGTATAAAGAAACTGTTTTCAAATAGTCCAGAACAGGAGTATGCGCTGCTTTGAAAGCATTTCCAAATTCGTCATCTCTGACTCCAACTCCATCCATGACAACCGTTAATACTTTTCTTCTTTCTTTTCCCACAAATTCCTCCTGATTCAAAGAACAAATGTTCCAACAAAATCGTAACTGGTCGATGACGTGAAAGCGCTATCAGACGTATCCTGGCAAGCG
This sequence comes from Oligoflexales bacterium, assembly GCA_015232735.1. The sequence continues at coordinate 3,710 of JADFZC010000054.1, forward strand.
AAGAAAAGCATAGGATCTGATTTCAATATGCTGATATTTCGGGGAGATCCTATACTCGCTGCGCTCGTCAGGGCACGTCGCTGGCGCATTTCGCGCCAGCGACTAACTATCGATATAACAAAACTTACTGAATTTCCATTAATTCCTTAATCATAGATCCAACCGTAAAATCAAAGCCAATTTTTTTATTCCCTGTTTACAGCCTAAAATGTTAGATAATGCAATTCAACGACCTATCTCTATATGATAAGATAAATATTCTCTGACATAAACCATTAATAACATCATATGTCTTGCATAAGAATAATAGGTAAATTATAACTTTTCCCGTTCAAACTTTGATCTTAAAAAGGAATACAAGTGAAAGCCATCCTACAACGCGTCGATGATGCAAATGTTTCTGTGGATAATAATAAAATATGCCAAATTGGTACCGGTTGGCTGGTTCTCTTGGGAGTTGCTAAAACAGATACTGAAAATGACGCTGCCTATCTGGCCGAAAAAACCTTGTCATTGAGGATGTTCTCAGATAGCAACGATAAATTCAACCTCAACGTTATGGATATCAAGGGCGACATTCTCGTAGTAAGCCAGTTCACATTACTTGCTGATTGCCGAAAAGGACGACGTCCAAATTTTCAGGATGCCGCCGAACCAGACTTGGGTGAAAGGCTTTACAATTTATATGTTGAGAAATTAAAAAGCTCAGGACTAAAAGTAGTTACTGGAATTTTTGGCGCCAGAATGAAAGTTTCTCTCATAAATGCCGGCCCCGTAACAATTACTCTTGAAAGTGAAAGAAACACTTACCAATCAGTTCATAGCGCAAAAACACAGAAGGAAGAATCCTGACGATTCGTATAGCAGAATATCTCCAGCAATGTCAGTATGGATAGTATATGAATTAATCGGTTACAATGCTTTCTGAATCATCGACTCCAATTTTTTCATAGAATAGTTCATCAATTGTCTTTTTTATTAATATCCATAATAGTTCACGATCCGAACATTGTGAAAAGACTCCAAGTGGAATCTGAAAACCACCTTTATCCTTGCGGCCACCACCATAGTAAACACCATGTTGATCCTGACCAAAAACATCTTTTATCCATTTGTCAGGATCAAGAGTATGTGATCTGGTCCTAAGAGAACCATCGATAAATTCCCCCCCCACAACTCCATAAACCACAACGGTATCTATCCCTTCACGGTTAAGAAGATAATCCGCACATTGCCCAATACCATCACGATCCTCATATCTAACGTATCCCACACCAGAAAACATAAATGTACCACGGACATCCTTTCTCTGCAGAGCTATTTGCGTTAGATCCATTGTTTTTGCTGGAATAGACTGCCTGGAAATCAAATACAAAAGATCTTTGTCAACATGCTTAATCAAGAATTCACTGGCAATGAAATCCAAAGAAGTTGCATTGACGTAATTATCCGTGTCAGTTCTTATCCCATGCATTAAAGCTGTTGCTATTTTTGAAACTTCAAGCGTTTCACCCTTGAACATCAAACGACTATCCTGCAAGTATTCAGCATATATAGCTGAAGTAGAACCGGAATCCTCTCTAATATCTACAAATTCACCTTTAATTGTGCCAAGCTTTTTATGATGATCTACAAAAACTAGAAGCTCACAGGTTTCAGGCAGCTTAATCGGAAGTTCGGCTGTCTGAGAATCATTTATTGCATAATAGTCAAAGCTGGAATAATCAAACTGATCTGAATATTCTTCAATATCCAAATCCAATTTTTTCACAAGTGCCCTATTTTCCTGATGGGATATCAATTCAAAGTGAACTATTGTTGAATCTATATCAAAATGCTTTACTATAAATTTTAATGCCAAAGAAGTTGCAATATTATCAGGATCCGGATAACCCTTTATACAAATAAGAAGCCTTTTTCCCGAAGCCTTTTGAAGTGCAGTTATAAGCTCTTCAGTCTTACTCTTCCTCTCAATTGTAACGACCTCTGCCGGAGGATGCTCGCTCTGCTCCGGTTGTGTGTCGCCTCCACTTGGTGAATCTTTCTGAGCAGTCAACTTATTTTTAAGTTTAACAAGCTCGGCTTCTTTCTGTTTTATCTTATCATCCATGGGAGACACCAAAAACACTCCTTAAAAAGTGATTTCTAATATTTAACAGGACAAATTAACACAAATTAATTATATCATGCTCAATAATAAATTTTTCTATGACAACTTAGACAACACTACCTTTGGAGTAGGCATATTGTTAAACCAGAATACTTTTGCTCCCAACCCTTCTGCTTCCCCTGCCATTTCAGTACATTCATGAGAGTTCTTCAGTGATTTGCATATGCCAATTACTAATCCATTATTATTGATCGGCTCCTTTGCTAATTTCTTTAATCGGCCTGCAAGTTGATTTGCATGCCATCTGTGAAATAGTTCCATGTGAACGATACTGCCACCTCTTTGGAAGGTAAAATCAGGAATTATATAAAAACCTCCGCCAAAATTGACAATCCCTTCTCCGTATTTAACTGACCACCCTGCCGAATACTGCTCTGAGATTTTATTAAAAGATTCAATAAAATAACCAAATTCTTCCGGGATATAAAATTCTTTTTTGGAATAGTGGCTTTTAATCTCAATTCGATCAGATGAGACATCCAAAACATACTTTTTTAGTGACCAATCAACTTCTGCTTCTATACGCCATTTGGCAAGATGGAGAATATACGGAAAAAAATTAGCAAGTCTTATGCCATAGGCCTTTGATAAATCAAAAATAGCAAGAGGTCCGCTAATCTCAACGGAAAAATCGACCTCATTTCTATTTTCCAAAATATCTGCAAAAAGTCTGTTGAACTTTAGCATGTTAAAAAAGAATCTCCTTTGCGTAACTGTTGTCCCTTCAATAAAAATCCTGAGATTTTTTGCTCTAAGCAATAAGCCCTGAATCAATGCACAATTGTATCTATGCGGAAGAATTTCCGCCCCAAAGCCATTAAAGTTTAGAATCCGACGGTATTCAGGGAGGTCTGAATATATTTTTTCCCTAATCGTTAAAAAATCCAATTTTTGATTTACGGCAAAGTAATCCTGAAAGTCCCCATATTTTTCAAATACCTTTTCCTTTCTGAGTCTCTGGGATTCGAAAATCAAATTTTTTCTAAACGCCTCAATAGTCCCCGCATCCTCTTCGAATTCACACCTGTCATCCAGCAATTTCTTAAATGCCGGTAGCAAATCCCCTCCCGAAAACTGACTTTCGTCAATAATCTCTGAAAGTTCCTTTTCATTTAATCCAATAGATTTTTCATATATTTTGTGTAAATTTCCAGCAAGATCTCTTATTGACAATTTATTAGGATCAATAAATAAAGGAAAAATATTTTTGCCCCTAATTTTATATCTGAGTAGATCCTTCGTAAGCATTATGCTTTCGTCTCCGACTGTTTACATATAATTCGCTAGTATTTTTGGATACAATTTCATATAATATTGCTCTTTTCTCAGCTCTGTGCCTTAAAATTCTTCCAAGGCGCTGAACATGTTCCCTAACCGCTCCACTCCCTGAAACAACAATTCCAACAGCAGCCTCAGGTACATCTACTCCCTCATTCAACACTTTTGAAGTCACAAGAACCTCTATCTCTCCATTCCTAAAAGCAGAAATTAGATATTTTCTCTCGCAATCCTTTGTCTTATGGGTCAATACCGGCAGAATGAACTCACTTCCGATATTATACGCAAGAGCATTATCATCAGTAAAAATGATTGTCCTTTCTCCTCTGTGCTCTAACAATATTCTCCATATTTCTTGAAGTTTTGATTTTGAACTTTGCGCCAACCTTTTCTGGTCGCGATAGGCTTTCATAGCTTCTCGTCCACCGGGACAATACGATGCCTTTTTTACAAACTCAATCCAATCCATCCCTTTAGCAAACGAGATCCTGTTTCGCCTTAAAAAAGCCACATATGTCTCTCTTGCCTCCCTGTATAAGCCATATTCTTCATCAGACATTGGAACCTGAATATTAACCACATCGTATGGAGATAGGATATCACTCGTCATTTCTCTAATCTGAGCCACGTAAACAAGCTCACCCAAAAGTCTGTAAATGATCTCCTCTTTACCATCTGATCGTTCAGGAGTAGCCGACAATCCCATACGGAATGGCGCAAGAGCAGCCCTAGCTATCAACTGATAATTCGGTGCAGGCAAGTGATGACACTCATCAAAAATTATGAATCCAAACCTGTTTCCCAGCGACTCAATAAATATTGAAGCCGAATCATATGTCGAAATGGTAATCTCTTTTATCTCTTTATTGCCACCACCAAGAAGACCGACCTCTACATCGAAAAAATTTCTGGCTACCTCGTTCCACTGATACAGAAGATCTATCGTAGGAACGACCACAAGGGTCGGCCTCGACACACTTGAAATTGCCATCATTGCAAGAATCGTTTTGCCAGCTCCGGTGGGCAGTGAAATAACTCCTTTTGATCCATTTTCAATCCATTTTTCAAGTGCCAGTTTCTGATGGGTTCTGGGTGTTATCGAATTTTTTTTAACCAGATTTAATTTTTCATATTTCCTTGCACAATCAAGAATTTCAAAACCAGATTTTCTACAGCTCAAAATAACTGACCGATAAGAGTAAGCTTCACACCTCCACTGTTTTGTACGGCTGTCCCAAATGAAAAATTCAGATAGCTCTTCAGGAAGACCCGTATTTCCAAATTCCATGACAAGAGATCCCAAATCAAAAAACAACTCTGGCTTTTGCATGGTTACGCCATCATTTTTTATCATATATTATTCTCAAAACGCTTTTTATGAGAAATCCCACCATTCCAATCAATGCCAATATTGTCCCCACCCAAAAAAAAACTCTTAAAATCAAAGGAGTCTGAACACCCGTAATAAAATATACGAACCACAAGTTCCCTAGAATAATTAATAATATGAAGGCAACGGCACTTACTTTTGCCCAAATGCTTTTTCTGATTTCCTCGTCAAAATAGAAAATTGAATTATCCTCCTGCAAAACTCAGCCCCGGATAAAATAAAAAGCATTCTATAAATGATTTAAAGATTTTTATCCATAAAAATAAAAATGATAATGGCTAAAATTATTCGATAGACAGCAAACCAGCCAAATCCAAATTTTTTTAAAAAATTTAGAAAAAACTTGATAGTAAGTACCCCTATTACCAGAGATGTTAAGAAACCAATAATAAAATCAATATGATGAAAATATTCCAAAATAGCCTTTGATTCCAAAAGAGCCGCTCCAAACATAACTGGCGTACCAAGCATAAAGGAAAACTTTGCCGCATCCTCCCTATTATATTTCAGTAACCTTCCCCCTAAAATAGTCGAACCACTTCTTGAAACTCCCGGAATCAAAGCAATGGCTTGAAAAACACCAATAATAACAGCGTCCTTTATTGTCATTTCTCCAAATGTTTTATCAGAATTCGATTTTTTGTCCCCATACCATATCAATATACCAAAAATCACAAGCGGTATTAAAACGAACTCGGCATTATGAAAATACTCCTCAATCTTGTCGTTCCAAAGTACTCCAATAACCCCAGCCGGTATAGAACCGAGAAGAAGTGAAGGCAAGAAAATATTGAACTCAAAACTCCGCGTCCGTTTAAAAACTCCTTCAAAAGACTTTTTCATCAGAATCAACCAATCATTGATAAAAAATAATAAAACAGCAAAAAGCGTCCCCAAATGAAGTCCGACATTAAGAGCTAGCGAAATAGAGTGACCCTTAAAAATAGAGGACAATAGTATTAAATGAGCAGAACTTGATATAGGCAAAAATTCGGCTACACCCTGAATTAGTCCTAAAAGAAATGCTAACATCTCATCCAATTTTATTTCCTCCAAATTCTAGCACAAACTTTTTTTCCAAATATTTCCTGCTGCGAAAAGCATCAGAAAATATCCTGGCAAACGAAATGGGAATTGGACCGACAAAAGATCTCAACAGGATTTTTAAAGTACCAGCAACGTATTCCTTCGGTACACTCAAGACAGATTCTGAGCTTTAACAGTGAAGGATCTGCCGCGATATATCAGTAAGCTACAATCAGATGCTATGCACGCTGCACTCACCAGCGATTTACTCTGACCAGCGTAGCGAGTATAAGATCTCACCGAAATTTCAACATATTTCAACCAGATCCTATGCTTTTCTTCGCTTGCCAGGATACATACGGGCGAATTTCGCGCCGCGGACTATCAAGATTACGTTCAAATCCCAGCTTTAGTTAAATGATCCAACCCTCTTGTTGTTATTTCCCTCCCTCTCGGGCCTCGAATTAAAAAACCTTGATTTAATAAAAAAGGTTCATAAACATCCTCTATAGTAGTTCTATCCTCACCGATTGTTGCCGAAAGCGTCTCCAGTCCAACCGGACCACCAGAGTAATGATCCCTGATCACGGATAATATCTTTCTATCCATCTGATCCAGACCCATAATGTCTATTTCCAAGCGACTAAGTGTTAGTTTTATTATTTCCTTACCAAATTTTTTTATGCCATTACAGTCAGCAAAATCCCTAACACGCCTTAAAAGCCTATTAGCAATTCTCGGTGTACCCCTTGATCTTCTTGCAAGTTCATAGGCTCCTTCCTGCGATAAATCAATGTCCAATACTCTTGAGCTTCGTTGGAGGATTTCTACTAATGAATCATCATCGTAGTATTCAAGCCTTTCCTTTATACCAAATCTACTCACCAGAGGCCCGGAAAGAAGTGCTACTCTGGTTGTAGCGCCAATAAGCGTAAAAGGATTTATTGGCATTTTAGATATTCTGGCTGTGGGCCCCTGCCCTATCAGAATATCCACTGAAAAATCTTCCATAGCAGAATACAAGATCTCCTCTACAGTAATGGAAAGCCTGTGGATCTCATCAATAAAAATCACACCCTTTTCCTCAATACCCGCCAGAATCCCTACAAGATCTCCTGATTTTTCAATCGAAGGCCCACTTGTTTGATAAAAAGCAACCCCCAGTTCATTCGCAATAATCCTGGCCAAAGTAGTCTTTCCCAGTCCAGGAGGACCGTGCAAAAGTATATGATCTAGCGGCTGATTTCGCTGCAATGCAGCTTTTACATATATCTGCAAATTCCCCTTTACATTTTTTTGTCCAGGATACTCAATAAATCTATCTGGACGTATTTTTGATTCTACTCGTTCAAAAATCCGGTCATCATCATGAGCTTCAACAGAAGCCATTCTTTGTATTGTCAGACCTCTATTCACAGATTTACTAAATTTTTCATCCATAAAAATCCTAAACTTGATTTTAATAAATATTATCTAAAAGTTATTAAAATATGTCGCTCTCCAGCAAATCATTTGGTTTATTCTCACTTGACATTCTGACAACACGCAGTTCTTATGTTCAGGCGTGCCAAGGTCGGTATAGACCACACTCTCTGGTTCTGAG
>JADFZC010000711.1 GCA_015232735.1 Oligoflexales bacterium
TGCGTAAAAGTTCTCAAAATCAACTATATGGTGCTGCAGGATGGATTTAAGTATGTCCTTGAAATCCGTTGTTACCACATGTTCCACATTTTCAATATATCCCATTCCGGTTACAAGCAGAGTCGGTAGGACGCTTATTTTGACCCTTTTTCCAGCCCGGTCAAAACCGTTAAAGTCATTTTTCATGCTGTCCTTGCCGCTTACAAGCGGCATGCCGTATGCCACCGAGATGTCATAAAGCCCCTCGCAGGCGCGGACGAGGGCGGCCAGTTTTTGTCTGCCGCCGGCATTTGACGGGGACTCGACCGGATCAGGCCAGCAGAAATTGTCGAGCAGGGATATTTTTTCAATATTGGCACCTGATGCCACAAGATTTCTTACCGCTTCATCCACCGCCCACATGGCCATGAGGTATCCGTCGTATGAGGAGAGTCTGGGACACAGGCCGTTGCTTATCGCTATGGCCGAATGCTCACTTCCACCGTGCATTTTAGTCCACAGTACGCCGGAATCGGAAGGGCCCCTCATGCTTTTTCCCGTAAAGGGTTTTACAATTGTCGCAGCCTGGACCTCATGATCGTACTGCCTGACCCACCTTTCCTTGGAAGTGATATTGTATGCTTCAAGAAGCCGTATGAGAATGGATTGAATCCTGGAACCGGTTTTTTCCCCGATCCTGTTCCATGGGATTTTGGGCTTTGCAACTGTATCCGCCCAGTCTTTACCCTCTGACGGTCCCTTCCACTCGGCCGCAAGGCTGAGCGGCCTCAGCGATTCATGCAGAAAATCGAGTGACAGAAGCGCCACAGGTTTTCCTGAATAATTGACCTCCAGGTAGCCGGAACTGGAAAATTCTCCAAGGTCCGAGGCACTGACGCCGTATTTTTCGGCCAGGCTCAGAAACCGGTCTGCATTTGCCTCGGATACTGCAAGCGTCATCCTCTCCTGGCTTTCGCTTACCATTAGCTCAAATGGCCTTAGCCCCGGATATTTGGTCGGAGCCTTCTGAAGTTCTATCGCTGCGCCTCCGGTTTCCCGCGCCATCTCGCCTATGCTGGAACTGAAGCCTCCCGCCCCGTTGTCCGTTATGCTTGAGTAAAGGCCAAGGTCCCTTGCGGCAAGTATGAAATCAAGAGCCCTTTTCTGGGTGATCGGATCGCCTATCTGGACCGCCGATACCGGCGATGACTGGCTCAGGTCCAGGGAACTGAAAGTGGCGCCGTGGATTCCATCCTTGCCGGTCGCGCCCCCGACGATCATGATCCTGTCTTTTGCCTTTGCCCCCTTCTCCCATCCGTTTCGCCCGTCCGGGAGTTTTTGCGGCATGACGCCTACGGTGCCGCAGAAGACAAGCGGTTTTCCGGCATAGGACATGTCAAAGAAGAAAGATCCGTTTATCGTGGGTATACCGCTTTTGTTTCCACCGTCTTCTATCCCCTTGTGGACACCCTGCAGAATTCTTCTGGGATGCTTAAGCCCCGATGGAAGTTCATCCTCATTGTCGCGCGAGGGCCAGTCGCACGGCGCAAAGCAGAAATTATTCGTGTTTCCGATCGGTTTTGCGCCGAGGCCGCATCCCATTATGTCCCTGTTCACGCCCAGAATTCCAGTCAGCGCGCCCCCGTAAGGATCAAGGGCGGAAGGCGAGTTGTGGGTTTCGACTTTTATGCAGAAGTCGACTTTTTCATCGAAGCGGACCACGCCGGCGTTGTCTGAAAATACCGAAACGGCCCAGGAAATGCCTTTATCCCTTATTATCTTGTGCGTGGCCCCTTTTATGTAGGTTTTATAAAGGCTGCCAATATTCTTTTTGCCCAGGGATTTCATTCCAGAAGGTATATTTTCAGCCTCGGAGTATTCTATATCGGCAGCGAATATCTTGTGCCTGCAGTGTTCGCTCCATGTCTGCGCGATGATTTCTATCTCGACATCCGTTGGAAGCCGGGGAAGGCATCTCATCCTCCTTTTTTCCTGGAATCCTTCATCCCTGAAATATTCCCGTATCTGGTTTATTTCATCAAGCGTGAGCGCCCAGCAGTTTTTTTCGTTGAGCTCCATTATTTTTTCATCATGACAGAATATGTCTGTCACGCTGACACACGATAAGACATCGTCTTCGACGGGAGCGTTCAGGGAGGGAATATCTATGCTGCATTCGTCAAACCGTTCAAGAACCGCCTTTCTGCCTCCAGTGTCATTCATGTCGTAAATATGAATGCTTTGGAGAAGCTCGTTTGCGAAAAAATCCAGAACCCACTTTTTTATCCTGTCCTTGTCAAGGTCTTTTCCTCTGATCAGTATCGACTGTCCGGAATATACCCTTATCCCCCTGTCTGAAAGTATTGAAAGAGCCTCTTCAGCCGTTCTGCCGACGTTGTCTGTGACGCCATGCCTGAAATGTATATCGATAAAATGAGAGAATGAGCCCGTATCATCCAGGCCACGGCGGTACTCGTAAGACTCGCTTATCGGATCTGA